>NZ_JBEXUS010000007.1:0-143411 GCF_040614455.1 Nocardia sp. NPDC005978 | reverse complement strand
ATGTCCGACCCTCTCACACGGGGGTGTGGAAGATCGGAACCAATAAATTATTGGCACTGACATTCATCGACACACTATTGAGTTCTCAAAGAACACACGCACACGGAACTTCGCGGGCTCTTTGTCCCGGTCGGTCTCCGTGGCTGCCTTCAAAGCTTAGCTCAGCGATTCCAGCGAACCAAATCCGCTGATCTTGTGAGCTAAAGGGTTGGCCAGGCGCTCCTCGTACAACCTCGTTTTCCCTCGAACCACGCTCAGCCTCTCGGCTCAGCGTCTCGGCTCCGGGTCGGTGTCCGTGTCGCTCTGACTTGAAGAAAGTTACGCGGGGTCGCGGTGCAAAGTCAAATCGGCTCTCCCATCAGGGGTTTTGCGGAGCATGCCCGCCGGCTTCCGCCGCGCGGATCGCGTCGAGCTCCGCGAGCAGGTCCCGGACGAGCGCCGGATTGTTGTTGCGCGCATAGGGAGACTGCCCCCTACTCATGAGTCCGGCGTTCAGACTGGCTGCGAGATCCTCGAAGTCGTTCCCCGCCAGCAGGGTCTGGAAGTCGACGTCGTCGTCGAGCAGGGTGGCCAGGTCGATCCGCCAGCACCAGACGCGGGCGCTGCGATAGTCCGGGCGCGAGGTCTGCACCCCCTCGGACTCCAGGTTCAGCTGTTCGTCGGTCCAGCCGGCGGGGACGTCGAGGTTCACGGTGAGTTCGATCGCGATACCGGCTGCTTCCCGGAACTCGGTGACGTAGAGCGTTTCCAAGCCACCGACGTTCAGCGTGAGCAAGCGTCTGCGACCCTGCGCCCGCGCGGTGGCGGGTAGCGCGGTGACGTTCCAGAACTCGGGCTGCGTGGTGGCCGGATTGACGATGGTGTCGCCGATGTAGGCGGCGACCAGGCTGCGGATGGCGGGATACGCGTCGTGCTGTTCGAGCTCGGCGAACCGCTGGTCTTCCCGGGTGGTCACGGCGCTATTGATACCCGAGTTCGGACGGGCGCGAAGCGGGTTCGCGGCGGAAATCGATTATGGCACTGGGCAGTTGGTTTGCTGTAGCAGTGCGCGCACGTGGCCGACGGCCTGTTCGGTGCGCGCGGTCCAGTCCCCGCGCAGGGGAACGGCGGTGCGGCCGGCGCGGGTCAGCGCCGTCCGGCAGCGGTCGAGGAAGACCTCGCTCTCCCCGGGGAGATAGCGAACCTGGTCGGCGACCCACGGCACATCCGGTTCGGTGAGCAGGGTCAGGTCATAGGTGCGGCCAGCGGCCGCGGCGGTGACCTCGGGCGGGCAGGCGCCGAGCAGCGATTCCGCCCACACCGTGGTCAACAGGGGTTCGGTGTCACAGAACAGCACGCGATCGGCGTTGCGGGCCAGGGCCTCCTCCGACGCGATCTGACCGCGGACGAGGTTCGGCCAGTTCAGGTCGTCGAGACTGCCATTCCGGTGTTCCAGCACGGTCCGCGCCCATTCGGGGACCCACACGGTGCCGAAGGTATCCGCGAGGGTGCGAGCCAGGGTGGTCTTGCCGGTGGACTCCGGGCCGATGATGCTGACCCGGCGCACGAAATGCGGCCGGACGCAGCGGGGGATGAACTCCCAGTGCCGGATCGGATCGGTGCGAATGGCGGTGCCGCTGACCGGGATCGTCGCGCGGGGCAGGTCGACGGGCACGAACTCCGCGCCGAGCACCTCGGCGAGTTTCGCGCCGTAGGGCTCGGAGGCGAAGACCAGATCGGGCCGTTCGGGCAGGATGCGCTCGAGGCTGGCCTGCCAGATATTCCAGAAATCCGGGTGTTCGGAGGGGTCCTGCGGGTTCTCGTCGGTCAGGTGCAGGACGGTGTCGGCGGGGAACAGCTCGCGCATCCAGCGGTGGCGCAGCTCGCCCGGGATGGGTTCGGCGGCGAGGGTGCCGACGACGATGGTGAGGTCCTCCACCCAGTTCTTCGCGAACTCGCAGAGGTAGAGATGTCCCGCGTGCGGTGGCATGAATTTGCCGAGCACCATGCCCCGTGTCATGCGGACCACTGTGCCGTGCCGCTGGAGCGCAGGGCGAATTCGACGTAGCGGGCCAGTAATTCGGGGGTCGGGGGCGCGATGGTCCTGCCGAGGGTGGCGTGCAGCAGGTCGCAGGGGAAGCGGCGGGCGGTGTTGAGGAACAGGTCGGCGTCGCGGTGTTCGTCGGTGCCGGTCAGGCGGTAGGAGGCGGTGACCATGGCCAGTGCGTCGGCGCGGGTGAGGTGCCGCCGGGTTCGTGCGGCGAACTCCGCCTGGGAGACCGTGCGGATCGTCGCTCGCGTGCCGAGTGCATCGCGTAGATCACGCAGGGATGCGCCCGTCTCGCTCGCCACGTGGACGGTCGGCGGGCAGGGGCTCGTCGCGAGTTCGGCGATGGCGGTGGCTGCGTGATCGACGGGAGTGATGTTCACCCGCAGCAGGTCCCGGTCCGCCTCGGGCAGACAGCCGAGTGTGGACACCGCGCGCAGGAAGGTCGTGAGCGGGCAGTTGGCCGGTCCCTCCCCCGTGGCGGAATCACCGGTGAGCAGTCCGGGACGGATGACGAAGAGCCGCGGGACCGAGGCGCGCAGCAGGGTTTCGGCGGCCCACTTCGTCTGCGGGTAACAGCCGAAGAGCCGCGTCGATGGTGTGAGGCGGGTTCGCTCGTCGAGGGTTTCGGCTTCCAGGTCCGTCGCGGCCAGAACCGCCAGCGACGAGAGGTGGAAGACCTTCGCCCCGGACGCCCCTGCGAAGCGCGCGATTTCGGCGGCGCCGCGGATGTTCACCGCCGCCATGTCGGTGAAGGGCAGGCTCAGGCTCAAAGCGGCCGCGCCGTGGATGATTCCGCCGATATCGGTGCTCAGGGAGCGCCAGAGGTCGGGCGACAGGCCGAGATCGGGCGATGCGACGTCGCCCGCGTGCACGGCCACTCGGGGATGCCGGGCGAGTGCGCCCAGGCGATGTCGCGCATGCTCTGGGTCTCGCGCACGGACGAGGCAGTGGACCGTTCCGGTGGTGCGGCGCAGCAGTTCCGGGACGAGGTGGCGGCCGAGGAATCCGGTCGCGCCGGTGATCAGCCAGTCCCCCACGGGCACGGCGGACACTGCTTCGGACCGCGTAGTCGGCGTGTGGGCAGGCCGGACCGCCAACCCGATCGACCCGGTGACAACCTGATTCATGTCGGCGACCGTGCGATCTGCGGGACGGGGTGCGGCCGCGAGGCGGGCGGGGGTGCGATCGGTCAGTACCGCGGCGGGCAGGAGCGCGACGCCGCGCAGGCGGGCCTCGGTGACCACGATCAACGCCGCGAGGGAATCGCCGCCGAGCTGTCGGAAATCGTCGTCCGGGGCGACATCCGCAAGGCCCAGTGCCGCTTCGAAGGCCCGGCAGATCAGCTCGGTGCGGCGGTCGAGCAGGACACGTCGCGGGTCCGGACTCGTTCGAGCCCGCTGAGATTCGGGTCTGCTCGAGGACGGGCGTTCGCCGGCGTCCGGGCGATCGGGAAGGGCGATCGTGTGGAGGCCAGCGGCCAGTGCGTGGTGATCGACCTTGCCGGTGCGGTTTCGCGACAGTGCCTCGACGAGGGTGATGCGGGGCAGCATCCACGCGGGCAGCGATAGAGCGAGGCGGTCGTGGATCGCCCCCGGAGTCAGGGCGGCATCGTCGGCCCGGACGTGCGCGATCAGCGTCGTGGGTGAATCCGTCACCGTCACCGCCGCTTCGGTGATGCCGGGAACATCGCGGAGGCGGGCCTCTATCTCCTCCGGGCACACGAGCCGGCCGTTGATCTTGACCTGGCGGTCCTTGCGGCCGACGAACTCCCAGTCGCCGTTCGGGTGGTGGCGGACGAGATCGCCCGTGCGGTACCAGCGTCGGCCCGCACGGGTGATGAAGCGCTCGCGGTCGAGTTCGGGGCGGTCGATGTAGCCCAGGGCCAGGGCGGGGCCGCCGATGAGGAGTTCGCCGTCGTGGAGGGCGTATTCGACATGCGGGAGCGGGGATCCGATGAGGGGGCGGGACCAGTCCGGGCCGCACCGGCTCATGCTCGTGCAGATGGTGGCTTCGGTCGGGCCGTAGACGTTGATGAGGCGGACCCGGGCGGCCCAGGCCCGGACGACTCCGGGGGCGCAGACCTCGCCGCCGATCACGATGGTGCGCAGGGTGTTCGGGACCGAGTCGGGGTCGACGTGCGCGAGCAGAGATGGGGGCAGATCGGCGTGGGTGATGCCGTGGGCGCGCACGAGTTCCGCGAGAGTCGTCGGGGTGGCGGGTTCGCTCGGGATGACCAGGGTGGCTCCGGCGAGCAGGGCGGTACCGATGTCGGAGATCGACGCGTCGAACGCGGTGGAGAGGGTGAACAGTGCGCGCATGCCCGGAGCCAGTGCGAACAGGTCTATTTGGGCGGTGAGCATGGGGACCAGGCCGGTGTGCGCGACGCGGACGCCTTTGGGGCGCCCGGTCGAGCCGGAGGTGTAGATGACGTAGGCCAGGTCGTCGGCGGCGGCCGCCAAGGGCGGGAGGTCGGCGATCGAACGCGAGATCCGCAGCGGGATATGCGGTTCGACCTGCGGTTCCACCCCGCGCGCCGCGGCCGACCCGAGCCCGGCGCCACCCGCCTCGGCGCACAGTGACTCGTCACCGCCTACCCCGGTGAACCGCCGCCGGCCACCGGCCCCGAACCGCTGCCCGCCGCCTTCAGCCTCCGCCGGCGGCTGCGAGTCACCGTGTGCCGCCGCGAACCACCGCCCGCCGCCCTCCTCCCCGTGCGGCCGCTCACCATCCGATTCAGCGGACAACGAGGCTGCATCGCGTGACCGGGACGGTCGCCGGTCGACGCTGGATTCGGTACCGCGGAGGCGGTCCCCCTCGGACGACACGAGCACCCGTGCACAAGATTCGGTGAGTATCGCCGCTTCGCGGGTCCGGGGTATGCCCGGCTCGATGGGGAGGAACGCGGCGCGTACCTGCCATGCGGCGAGCATCGCCGCGATATGCCATGCGCTGCGGCCGATTCGGAGGGCGACCACATCGCCCGCACGGACACCGGCTTCGGTGAGACGGGCCGCCAGTTGTTCGGCGTTGCCGACGAGTTCGGCGTACGTCCAGACCTCGTCGTGGGCGTCTATCGCCACCGCCGCCGGATTGCGCCGCGTGACTTCGGCCAGGCGGTCGAGGAAATTCACGGCCGACAGCCCATCGGGATTATCAGCCATCGGCTCGATGCGGTATTCGAGCCCGGGTTCGTCATAGGTCATCGACTGCTCACCGCGAACCTGGTCGAGACTCCGAGAGCCTGACGGCGTGCCCGGACGCCGACCGTGCGCGTATTCATTCGACCGCCGCAACAGCGTCCAGCTCACCGGGCTGGATGTAGTCCGGTACGGCCGAGCCGCGGGAGCGGTTGTCCACGTCGGGGGCGGAGTGGCCGGCGGCATGGTCGGCGAGGTGGACCAGGCGGGCGTCCAGGCTGAAGCGGGACAGGCCCTGCTGGGGCAGGGTTCTGTGGAAGTGACTGCCGGAGAACAGGAGTACCTCCCCGGCGCGGCAGGAGAAGCCGGTCTCGGGGCCGAAGTCGGGGGCGCCGGTCACCTGCGGGTAGCGGGCCTTCAGGGACGCGTCGCGGTCCTGCCAGCCGATCTTGAGGCTCCAGCCCCGGGACACCCAGTCGTCGTAGTCGAAGATCTCCGAATCGTTCGGGACGAGCCGGGCGAAGCGCTCGGGGTAGAAGACGAAGGTCTCGGACGGGGTCAGGTCGTCCAGGGCCGTCCAGATGGTGACGACCGAGCCGGGGTGGCCGTACCAGGTGTCGCGGTGCGGGTAGTAGACCGGTGCGGCGCGCGGATTGTGCTGGGCGCCATGCAGGATCGCGCGCAGGCGGGCCGGGTCGAAGGCCGTCCGGTCGGGGGCGAAGCCGACGGCCGCCGCGGTGTCGCGCAGCAGGCGCTGGGCGGCGGGTTCGGTGTAGACGTGTTTGCGGACGCGGCCGATGCGGTCGAAGAGCTCGGCGTCGTCGTAGCGCTCGTGCGCGGTACGCGGATCGGGGCCGAGTTCGGATTCCAGACTCGCGCGGGCGTAATCGACCAGTCGCAGCGAGCTTTCGGTGGCCGGAAGCAGAAATACTGTGCCGGAGTACAGCGCTCGGCGCAGGCCGGCGTCGCTGTCGGGGCGGGTGCGCTGGGGCAGGGTCATCACGGTCTCCTGGCGAGTGCGATCAGACGCGGGCTATCGAGGGTGAGGGCGGCGCCGGTGAGGTCGCCGAGCAGGTCGATGTCGGTGAAGCCCGCGGTGGCGAGCATCGCGGCGACGGCGTCGGGCAGGTAGAGGCGGACCGAGCTGCGGTGGCGGGTTTCGAGGCGGCCGTCGACGAAATACGTCCAGTCCTTGAGCATTCGGCCGGACGGGAGGTCGATGGTGGTTTCGCGGAGCAGCAGCACGCGGCCGCGCGGGGTCTCGCGGTGCAGGACGTTGTCGCGCTGGAAACCGCGCAGGACGCCGGGGAGGTTCATGGTGTCCAGGGCGAATCGGCCGCCGGGGCGCAGGGATTCGAAGGCGCGGTCGAGCATGCGCTGGTTGTCGGCGTCGGTGCCGTAGCCGAAGCTGGTCCACCAGTTGAAGACCGCGTCTACCGGTTCGGGCGGGACGAAATCGCAGGCGTCGGCCGCGGCGAACTCGGCTGTCACACCGGCGTTCTCCGCGTCCCTGCGGGCGCGCTCGATGTACCCGGCGGCCTGGTCGACGCCGAGTGCCCGCAGGCCGCGGGCGGCCAGCGGAATGGTGAGACTGCCGATGCCGCAGCACTGGTCGTAGACGCTGTCGCCCGGGCGGAGATCCAGCCGGTCGAGTAGAAAGTCGAGGGTCGGTTCGACCGTGCCCGACTCGCGTTCGAGGAGCTGGTCGGCCAGCAGGTCGTCGTAGAGGTCGGCCCACCAGGTCATGCGGTCATCCCCAATCCGGTGTGCAGGATGCCGACCGAGGTGAAGAACAGGATCACGGGGTCGAGCAGCTTGCGGTAGGCGATATCCGTTACTTCCCAGCGCTTCAGCAGGTCATCGATGCGGGCAGCGTCGAAGAAGCCGAGTGCACGCACGCTCGGATCGGTGAGGACCGAGCGGGCAAGCTCGCGCATGTGCGGGCCGATCGGCGGGCCGAGGAAGGGGTGTTTCTCGCCGGTCACGACGTCGGCGGGGAGCAGGTCGCGCACGGCTTCGCGCAGGATCCACTTCTCGACGCCGTCGCGGATCTTGAACGAAGTGGGCAGGGCGAGAGCGTGTTCGACGAGCGCGGTGTCCAGGAACGGGAGACGGCCTTCGACGCCGTTGGCCATTTCGAGGCCGTCGCCGAGAGCGCGCAGGATGTAACCCTCCAGCGCGAGCTTCGTCCACAGGTACGAGGACTGTTCGACGGGACCGCGACCGGTGAGGCGGGCCCGGATGTCGAAGTCCGCGAGGACGGTTCGGCCGATGTCGTGATCGGCGAAGCGCGCGGACCATTCCGGGTGCAGCAGGTCTCGAACCCGTCGGCCGAAGGAGGCTTTGGCGGCGAGCCAGGTGGGGACGAAACCGAGTTCCCGCCGGACGTGGTCGAGCGGCAGACCGTCGCCGTCGGGGAGCATCAGTCCGGCCGAGGCGGTGTTCGTGGCGGTCAGACCGCCGAGCGAACCGCGCAGGTCGGCGCGCAGATGCGGGTAGCCGAAGAGGATCTCGTCCGCGCCCTCGCCGGTGAGGGCAACCTTGAAGCCGGCGGCGCGGACGGCGGCGTGCAGCCGGAGTTTCGCTGCCGCATGGGTGTTCACGCACGTCGACTCGGCGTGCAGGACGGCGGCGGGGAAGGATTCCGCCAGCTCGCGATCGGTGACGGCGACCGTGTGCAGGCGCGCGCCGAGGTGGTCCGCGGTGGCGGCGGCGAGCGGGTGCTCGTCGTAACCGGCGGCGTCGGCGAACGAAAGGGTGAACGCGTCCTGCGGGCCGCGGTGGCGGGTCGCCGCGGCGAGCACCGCGCTGGAGTCCAGGCCGCCGGAGAGTTGGAAGGCCACGGGAACATCGGCATCGAGGCGTTCGGTGACGGCGGTAGTGAGGCGGGAGCGGAATTCCCGGGTGGCCGTGGCGGGGTCGGCGATCGGCGCGGGGTCGACCGGGTAGTCCAGGTCCCAGTACTGGCGGATGTCGATCGCACCGTCGCGCACCGTCAGCCAGTGCCCGGCGGGGAGCACGTGCGCGCCCGCGAAGAGGGTCTCGCCGGGCGGGGCGTACTGCAATCCGGTGCTCTGCCAGAGGGAGTCGTGATTCCAGGCGATGGGCAGACCCAGCGCCGACAGTCCCGCGATCCTGGAGGCCAGGAGCACGGCGTCCGCGTGCCGGGCCCACACCAGCGGCTTGATGCCGAACCGGTCGCGGGCCGCGAACAGCGTCCGCCGCCGGGCATCCCACACGATGAGAGCGAACTCGCCGTGCAGGCGCGGCAGCATCGCCGGGCCCCACTCCCGCCAGGCGTGCAGAACCAGCTCGCTGTCACCGCGGGTGGTGAATTCGTGCCCGCGAGAGCGCAACTCCGATCGCAGCTCCGCGGAGTGGTACAGCTCGCCGTTCACGACCGCTACGCACCGATCGTCGGTGCTCCGGATCGGCTGCGCTCCGCCGGCCACATCGCGCACCGCGAGCCGGGTGTGGCCGAGCGCGACCCGGCGGTCCGGCGCGATCCAGTGACCACTGCCGTCGGGTCCGCGATGCGCGAGGGCCCGCAGCGCCGATTCCAGAGCCTGCGCGTCGATGCCGTTGTCGCGGACGACCGCGACCACCCCGCACATCAGCGAGCCCCCGCCGGGTCGAGCAACACCTTGGGTCCCAGCGGATCCCGCTCGGCGGCGGCCAGCGCATCGGCGAATCGGCGCAGCGGATAGGTCTCGCCGAGGAGATCGTCGATCGCCAACTCCCCCGCCAGTCGAACAGCGTCGGCGGCCGGACCGTACGAGACCGCCGCCAGCACAAGGTCTTTGCGAACCGCGGCCGCCACGTCCAGGGCGATCGGGGCGGCGGGCCGGCTCTTGAGCACCACGACGCCGCCCGGGCGAGCCAGCGCGACCGCCCGGGCCAGTGCATCCCCGGTTCCGGCGGACTCGATCACGAAGTCGTAGTCGCCCTTGGCATCCACCTCGTCATCGACGGATCCGAACCCGTGCGCGCGCAGCACCCGGCCGCTGAGTTCGGCGATGCGGCCCGCACCCAGGACAACGCCGCGCTGGTCCGGTCGAATCGGGGCGCGCAACACCGCGGTCGTAGCGGCGATCGGTTCGACGCAGGCCGCCCGCCGCAGGGGCAGCGACTCCGGCACCGGCCACAGATTCGCCTCCGGCACCACCGTCTGCTCGGCGAAGGCACCGTCGAGATCGACCCCGAGCATGCGCGACTCACCGCACCGCCGCGCGGCCGATTCGCATTCGGCACAGGCGATCAGCGGAGTAGCGACCGCGACCCGCGCACCCGGACGGTAGTCCCCCTCGGGATCGGCTTCGACGACCTCCCCGACCATCTCGTGCCCCAGCACCCGCGGGCCGCCCAGCGGCAACCGCCCGGTCGCCGCGTACACATCGGTCCGGCAGATCGCCGCCCCCAGCACCCGCAACCGCACCCACCCCGGCCGCCGCACCGGCACCGGCACGTCCCGCAGCTCCGCAACCCCGCCCGCGCCGACAACAGCCGACATCAACTCCGCCCCCGCCAATGACCCGCATCCTCTCTGGAGGGCGCGAGCCTAACAGCCCGCGCCGGGCCGCGCCGACCGGATTTCAGGGCGCTCGAAGAACCGGCGACGAACGCGCCGAGGGGGTCCGTCCTCGATAGCGCCTGCCGGATGTCAACGGGGGCTTGACGATTGCTTCACGCTTTGGCAGGACACGGTTCCGGAGAGTCGGTAGCGTCGGGGGCTATCTCACCGTAACCAACAGGGGGGCTTGATGTTTCGCAAGGCTAGCGAATCGGTGGCGGCGGGCGGGGTGCGGGCATGAGCGTGGTGTGGGATGTCGCGCGGCCGGTCGGTGCGCTGGCGTGGTGGGTGTTGCAGGTGGCCGGGGTGTGGGTGCTCGCGGTGCTGGGCGCGGTGCTGGTGTTGCGGCGCGCGGGGGTGGCGTGGACGCCGTTCGCCGCCGCGCGCGCGGGGATCACCGCGGTACTGCTCGGCTGGCTGGCGCTGCGATACGGGGACGGCGGAAACGGTGACTGGTTCGACGTGGTGGGCACCAAGTACTACGCGCTGACCTTCACCGGGCTGGTGCTGGTTGCGGCACTGTCGGTGGTCTTCGTCGCCACCGCGCCGGACGGTGTGCACGCGGATCGCGTGGAGCGACTGTTCGTGGTGCGCGGGCGCGATGGCGTGGAGCGACTCGGGCCCCTGAGCACGGCGATCGGGCTGGGGCTCATCGCGAGCATCATCGCCTGGGTGCTGACGACCTTCGACGATCGGTACGCGTCGTCGCTGACGGTCGCGATCGGCATGATCCTCATGATTCTTCCGGCGGTCGCGTTCTTCGTGCTGATTCCGGTGAGCGTGTCGGGGACGGTGTTCAACGCCGGCCACACGAATCCGGCGATGCCCGCGGTCGCGGCCCCGTTCATGGTGATCGCCGGGGTGGTGGCCGAAACCTTCACGGGCGGCGTGAGCGCCACACCCGACGGGCTCCGCACACCGGTGTCGGTGTTCGGGGTCCTGGCCATTACCGCGCTGAGTGCGGCGGAGTTGCGGTGGGTGTACCGACACCGCTCGGGCTTCATCCGGACCGCGGCCTCACAAGTCCGGGGATGAAGTTCCGGCAATTCGGGCAATTACTGGAAAATACTGGTGCATACTGGAAGTGGTGGCTACCGTGTGCGGTATGACCGTGTCGCCTGATGCCCTGGAAGCCAGGATTTCCGAATTACGAGCTTCGGTGCGGCGGGCCATCGCGGGTGGGGATCGCACGGCGGCGCGAAAGCTGCGGGCCGAGTTGCGCGGGGTGGAAACCGAATGGGAGACAGCCGTTCTCGGCGAGGGTTCGGGAGCGGACGAGGAGATCGAGGCCGTGCCGTCCGGCGTGCCGGTGCGCGAACACGTGCATCAGGCGCTCACGCTGCTGTCGGTGCCGGCCGCACCGCGGCTCATCATGGCGGTGCACGAGGGATTCTTCTCCGGTGAACTCGTCGCCGCCCGATTGACGAGTCTGCGGCGGGACGAGGACAGGTCTTTTCGCACAGCGCCTTTCGCACGGCCCTACTACGTGTGCGCGGCCCTGACGGTCGATCTCCTCGCCCCCGCGCGCGGGCTCATGGCGCTGAGCACCTGGCCGCTCGCCCACCGCATGGTCGGCCCCCTCAGCGCCCGGGTCGATCTGCTGACCGCGGTGATTCGCCTGGCAGAGCACGGTTCCAGCCTTGAGGAGGTCGGCTCCGGCGGCCGCCGCGTGGTCCGCCAACTGGCCTCCACCATTCCCGGAATACGCGGGGTGCGAATGGATGCCGGCTTCGATGTGATCGCCGACGCGGCACGCAATGAATTGGCCGTGCACCGGGATTCGGACGAGCGCGCGCGGCGGGCAGCGGCCGAACGTGTCGTAGCCCAGGTGGAAGATCCTGCTGCACAGCTGTTCGGTACACGATTCGGCACGACGAACAATAGATACGGGAGTTCTGCGGGATGACGGAATTGACGGCGCGGCTCGATGAAGTGCGTGGCGCCGCACCCGCCTGTCGGCACAACGCACGCACCATTGCCGCGCTCACCACCAATCCGGGCTGTTCCCGGCGCGCGCTCATGGACGCGGCGGCCGTCGACAAGACGGTGGTGGCACGCGAACTGGGATATCCGGCGCGATTCGGCCAGTCACAGTTCGCGATTACGCGCGGGAATTCCTTCGAGGCGTATGTGAAGGCCAACGGGTGCGCGCAGTTGCTGGCGCTGCTGCGCGAGCGGTTCGGGCTCACCCTCCCGGAGGTCTCCTACGATGATCTGAACACCGTGGGAGACAACGCCGGTAACGCGGTGCGGCACCGGAGAACTCGGCAATTGCTGGCCGAGGTCGTGCGCACCGGCGCGGGCACGCTTTTCGACCATCCGATGCTCGCGCTCGATATCGCCGGGGTGACCGCGTATTTGGAGCCCGACGTGATCGCGGTGCAGATCGACGGCCGCTTCCACGTCGTGGAGATCAAATCCATCGCCGTAATCGACGGCCAGGCCGCCCCGGAGCAGGTCGCCGCCGCGGCCCGCCAGTCCGCGGTCTACGTGCTCGCGCTGCGGCAGCTGCTGACGCAGGTCGGCGGCCGGCCCGAACAGGTGTCGCACGAGGTGATCCTGGTGTGCCCCAAGGACTTCTCCAATCAGCCCACCGCGGCCAAGGTCGACATCCGCAAGCAGCTGGCGGTCATCACCCGCCAGCTCTCGCGCCTGACCCGCATCCAGGAACTCGTCGAGGTCTTTCCGCCGGAGCTGACCTTCGCCTCGGGCGATCAGCTGCTGGCGGCGGTGTCGGCGGTGGACGGGCGGTACGCGCCCGAATGCATGTCCAGCTGCGAGCTGGCCTTCTTCTGCCGCGAGGAGGCGCGCGCGCACGGCTCGGTCGATGTGCTCGGCCGCAGCATCTGCGACGAGGTCGGCGGAATCGACTCCATCGCAGTGGCATTGGCCCTGGCCGACGGCGCGGTCACCCCCGCCCCGGAGCAGGCCGACATCGCCGCGCAACTGCGGTTCGCCCAGCTGCTGCGGCAGGAGGCGTTCGCGTGAGCGATCCGGTGCGGGGGCAGCGCTTCACCGTGCGGCATCCCGGTGCGAGGAGGGGCACAGCGTGAGTGTGCTCACCGCACTCGCTCGTATCGAGGCCACCAGAAGTGGCCGGGCACAACCGATCGCGACGGTCCGGCACTGCCATGTGGCGCGCCGGCCGCTGGTGGTCATTCCGCTGCGCATGGCCGGGGAGGCCGCCGCGCCGCTGGCGGTCATGGTGGGCAGCGGCCCCGAGGACGCGACGGTGCTGATCGTGCCGCAGCCGCGCGACCGGCAACTGCGGTTTCATTTCACCGCCGAGCTGGCCGACATCGTGCTGCCCTACCTGTCCTCGTTCCTGGCCGACACCGAGACGGTGACGCCGAAATCCGGTGACGCGTGGGAACGTTGCCTGGATTCGCCGCAGCTGTGGGTGCCCAATCAGGGCGGCACCACCTTCCTCAAACTCATGGGCCGGTCGGTGCGATTCCGCCGGGCCGACGGGCCGAACCCGGTGCCGGAGAGCGTGCCGCTGCTGGGCCGCTGGCTGACCTGGTTCGGGGATCGGGCCGAACATCCGGGATCGAGCGCGCTACTGGCCATGACCTCGGTGCTCGGCGGGCACTGGGCCACCGGGCAATCCGGCATGGAGGACGGGAATCTGGCCGCGCAGCTCGGCTGGATCGATCCGCCCGCGGGGTCGACCGGGGCGCAGGCCGCCGCACTCGCCGAGGATCCCATCGAGTCGCCGCCCGCCGGCCCGGCCACCGATCCGGGTTTCGACAACGAGGAACTCTCCCCGCTGCTCACCGCCTACGACACCGCGATCGACGACGACCTGCGGGTGCTGGCCGGCGAGCGCATCCGGCACGCGCTCGAACAGCAGCTGGCCCCGACCTGGCGGCTGATGTGGCGGGCGATCGACCTGCTGCGCGCCATGCCCGCGGGCGCGAGCGTGGCCGCGCGCTGGGACGGGGACCGCAGTCAGTTCAGCCGGTTCCACCGGAACATCCCCGAGAGTCATCCGCAGCCGCGCCGGGACAGCCCGGTCCCGGCGGTCCGACGACTGCTCGCACGCGAACAGGCGCAGCAGGCGCTGGATGTGCAACGGGCGTACGACGATCCGCTGGTGATGGCCGAGTACCGGCTCAGCGGCGACGCCTTCCGCGGCCTGGTCGTGGAGTGCGACCCGACCCGGCTCATCGTGAACGCCTCGGGAAAGAAGCTGCTGCGGCCGGAGATTCGGGTGCACACCACCGATCCCGTCGCCATGGCGATCGGGACCGAACTGCACGTGGTGGAATCGCGCGGGCAGAAGGGCCGGGTCCTGGGCATCGACGGGGAGATCGTGACCCTGGAACTGTCCGGCGGAATGGGCAACGGGCACACCGCCAAACCCGGCTCGGTGCCGTCGCCCGGCCATCGGCTCACCTTCACCGGCCTGTCCCCCAGCGGATTCCAGCGCCCGCACGAACTCCCCAAACCCGAGGACACACCCTGGACCCACGGCGGCCCGCCGCCGGAGTGGACCCCGAATCCCGCCGACGCACAGGAAGAATGGTCGTGAAGACCCCCGATCAGGTCATCGAGGCGGTCCTGGCCGACCTCACCGCCGGCACCGAACGCGCGGTCGTGGTGGACTCCCCGCCGGGCGCGGGCAAGTCGACCCTGGTGGTGCGCGCCGCCCGGCATCTGGCCGCCACCGGGCAGCCGGTGCGCATCGTCGCCCAGACCAACGAACAGGTCGACGACCTCATCGACCGGCTCGCCCGGGCCGACTCGGCGCTGCTGATCGGGCGCTTCTCGGCCAAGGATTACGCACCCAGCGAACGGGTTTCGGCGCACGCCAACGTGCTGGTCGGCAGTTCGATCGAGGATCTCGAGGATCGCGCGGTGCTGCTGGGCACGGCGGCGAAATGGGCGACCAAGACCGAGGGGTCGTGGGCGTGGACCATTGTCGACGAGGCGTATCAGATGCGGTCGGACATGCTGCTGCGCATCGCCCGCCCGGGTGAACGCGCGCTGTTCGTGGGCGATCCCGGCCAGCTCGACCCGTTCGCCATCATCGACCGGGACCGCTGGGCGGGCCTGTCGTGGGATCCGACGCTGAGCGCGGTGAGCGTGCTGCTGGCGCACAATCCGACGGTGCCGGTGCACCGGCTGCCCGTGTCGTGGCGGCTGCCCGCGTCGGCCGCGCCGATCATCTCCCGGGCGTTCTATCCCTTCACCGAATTCGCCGCGGGGACCACCGCGGACCAGCGCAGTCTGGAGTTCACCGCGCGCGGCTTCGGCGGCGGGCCGATGGACGAGGCGCTCGAGGAGGCCGCGCGCTCGGGCTGGGCCTGGTACGAACTGCCCGCGCGGCACACCCTGCGCACCGACAGCGAGGCCATCGAGACCCTCGCCGCGCTCGCGGCCCGCCTGCTACAGCGCGGCGGAATCACGCGCTCGGAGAGCAACTCCGAGCCGCAACCGCTCACCGCCGATCGCATCGCCATCGGCACCGCCCATCGCGATCAGGCCGCCGCCGTGCGCGCGGCGCTAGCGGACACCCCCGCGCACGCCATCACCGTCGACACCGCCAATCGCCTGCAGGGCCGCGAATACGACGTCACCCTGGTGCTGCATCCGCTGTCCGGACGCCGCGACGCCACCGAGTTCCATCTCGAGGCCGGGCGACTGTGCGTGCTCACCTCCCGGCACCGGCACGCCTGCATCGTGGTGGGGCGCGCCGGAATTCCGGAACTGCTGGACGCCCACCCGTCGACCGAGCCGGTGTATCTCGATGTGGCGGTGAAGTTCCCCGACGGGTGGGAGGCCAACCAGTCGATCCTGGCGCACCTGGCGAATCATCGCGTATCCGCTGCCGCGCAACGCGTCTGAATCACCGGCGGGCAGTCACCGAGTCATCGGCGGCGGCACGGTATCACCGGAGCCGGTCGCCGCGACGTCACAGCCGGTCACTGTGCCGCGGTGAGCACATCCGGTGTCCGGTGCCTGCGCAGGGCGAGGTCGATGGCTTCGGGGAACGTCTCGCCCAGCAGCCACAGCCCCTGCGCGTCATCGGAGACCACGCGGCCGTCGTCGAGAATCAGCAGGAAGCCGGTGCCGCTGGCGTTGGCGGCCAGGGGCGACATGCGATGGCCGACCTGTTCCTGTAGATCCGCGTAGCGCTCGTACATGCCCGACCCGACCTCGATCGGATCGAAGAAGTACGGGTCCGCGCCCCACAGGGCGTCTGCGGTGTCGGCCGGGCGCAGGGCCAGTTTGCCGAAGCTCTCCAGGATCCCCGCCGCCGCGGGCGACATGTAGTAGCCCTCGGCGCGCAATTCCTCGAGCCATTCGGCGATGTCTATCCGGCGTTCCGGTGTCCATCCCGACTCCGCGACAGCCTGTGCCGTCACCGGGCTCGGCCAGTCGATCTCCATGTGTTCGTCACCATCCCATCCCGTGTTGGTCCGCCGTGCGCGGCCGCACACCGCCGGAGCACGGTTCGCCCCGGATGGATGCGCTCGCCGATGCGCTCGTGATCGGCCCCGCCACCGTGCGGCATACCGCCGTTCGATGGCGTCGGCGCTGATCGCCCGCGCATACCGGTGAGGCTATCGGGGAAGACACGCAGGTCGGGCACACGACACACGGACGGGCGCGTCGCGACGTTTCGCGAACCGCGCGAGAGATCTACCTCACTGTCGCCGCCGGCGAACACTCGGCCAATCGCGGCCGTGACCACGGGATCACGCGGTCCGAGCGTGATCGGGCGGCTGCGGCCGAGCGTTTGGCCGAGATCGAGCCGGGGTAGTCGGGACTGTTGTGTGAAATCGAATAGGTACCTGTGTGAGGCAGGGCACGTTTATTCGTGTCCGTGGGGAGTGATTTATGAGCGCGAACTTGATGATCGTCGAAGATGACGACCGAATTAGGGCCGCGCTGCGGTTGGCAATGGAAGACGAGGGCTACGACGTCGCCGACACCGACGCCGCCGAGGACGCGCTGCGCTATTTGGCCGACAATGGCGCTCCCGATTTCATGATCGTCGATCTCATGCTCGGCGGAATGGACGGATTCACCTGTATCCGGGAAATTCGCCGCGACCACGATGTGCCGATCATCGTGGTCAGCGCCCGTGACGACACCCACGATGTGGTGGCCGCGCTCGAGGCCGGGGCCGATGATTTCGTCACCAAACCGTACGAGGTCAAGGAGATCACCGCGCGTATGCGCGCGGTGGCGCGGCGCGCGCGCTTCGCCGAACAGGCGGCCGCCGAGGAGGAGACCGACTCCGGGCTGGGAACCGTTGTGCTCGACGAGGAGTCGGGTGCGCCCCTGGTGCTGGCCACCGAGAGCGGGATCGTGCGCCGCGGCGAGGAAGAGTTGCATCTGACGCTCACCGAGTACCGGCTGCTGTGCGAACTCGCCGAGACGCCCGGGCGGGTATTGAGCAGATCCACACTGCTGGAACGGGTCTGGGATCGCGGCTTCTTCGGCGACGAGCGCATCGTGGACGTCCACATCCGGCGGCTGCGCACCAAGGTCGAGCTCGATCCGTCCGATCCGCAGCTCATCGTGACCGTGCGCGGGCTGGGGTACCGACTCGACGTGCAGCGGTGATCGCTGTCGGTTTCGTTCTCGCCATTGTCCTTTCGCTGGGCGTCGGCGCCGCTGCCGGCGTGTGGGCCTGCCGGCGCAGGCTCGCGCCGCTGCGGCTCAGCGCCGAGCGCGAACGGCGGCTCGTCGGCGATGTCGCGCATGAATTGCGCACTCCTCTCACGACATTGGTCACCAGCGTCGGTGTGCTCGAGCGGTACGAGCAGGATCTGCCCGAGCGCTCCCGGCTGGCCCTGGGGCTGATCAGCGACGAGGTCGAGCACCTGCGCCGGGTGCTGGACGACATGCTGGCGCTCGCACGGGTGGAGGCCGGGGTGCACGCCGCCGACGCCGAGACGCTGCGGGTGGGTGAACTCCTCAGCCATACCCTCGCCGGGCGCAGACATGCACCCGAATTGCTTACCGTGCACCAGGATATGACCGTGCGGGGGCGCAAACTCGAACTCGAGCGCGCCTTCGCCAACCTGCTCGACAACGCCGTGCGGCACGGTGGCGGCATCACCGCGGTGACCGTGCGGCGCATCGGCGACACGGCGGTGATTCTGATCGACGACGCAGGTCCGGGCGTGCCCGTCGGCGATCGCGAACGCATCTTCGAGCGGTTCGCCACCGCGCGCGCGAGCCGGCGCACCGCGACCGGCACCGGGATCGGCCTGGCGCTGGTCAGCGAGACCCTGGCCGCACACGGCGGCAAGGTCGAGTGTGGCGAACGTCCCGGCGGCGGTGCGCGATTCGCGATTCGGCTGCCCATCTGCAAAGACTCCGAGCGGTAAGGCGGTCGTAACATGACGGTAATGATTCCGACCGGTCTATCTTCAAATTGGTCCGTAAAGCTGAAACGGTCATGCAGACCCGATTCAGTCAATTCCCAGTAAACCCAAAGACCACTGCTCTATTCGATGAACCAGAAGGTGGTTCGCACTACGTTCTTCGAAACCCACATGTGGACGACGGGGGCAGTATCTGGAAAATCGCCGTTGATTCCCAGGTGCTGGACGCGAATTCGAGCTACGCCTATCTGATGTGGTGCCGGGACTTCGCCGCCACATCGATCGTGGCCGAAATCGACGGTGAAATAGCCGGATTCGTGATCGGCTACCGGCGCCCGCACGACCCCGATGTGCTGTTCGTCTGGCAGGTCGCCGTCGATCCCGCACACCGCGGTCGCGGGCTGGGCGTAGCCATGCTCGACCGGCTGCTGAACATCTGCGCCGCGGACAACATGTCCACCCTGGAGACCACGATCTCCCACGACAACCCGGCTTCCATCGCCATGTTCGGCTCGCTCGCCAAGCGACGCGACTCCGTACTGGTGCACCAGCCGCTGTTCGACAGCAACGACTTTCCCGACCAACACGAGGCCGAGCGCTTGTACCGCATCACTCAGCCCAGGACCCTGGAGGAAATCCGATGACCACCACCGAGATGACGATCTTCGACGATCTCGAGTCGAATGTGCGCGGCTACTGCCGGTCCTGGCCCACCGTGTTCGACACCGCGAGCGGCTCCTGGCTGCACGACGAGGGCGGCCGGGACTACCTGGACTTCTTCGCCGGCGCGGGCTCGCTGAACTACGGGCACAACAACCCCGAGCTCAAGGCGGCGCTGATCGACTACATCGCCCGCGACGGCATCACGCACGGGCTCGACATGTCGACCATCGCCAAGCGGAACCTGCTCGAGACCTTCCAGCGGGTGATCCTCGAGCCGCGCGGACTCGACTACAAGGTGCAGTTCCCCGGGCCGACCGGCGCCAACGCGGTCGAGGCCGCGCTCAAGCTGGCCCGCAAGGTGACCGGGCGCACCGAGATCATCAACTTCACCAACGCCTTCCACGGCATGACCCTGGGCGCGCTCTCGGTGACCGGCAACGCCGGCAAGCGCGCGGGCGCCGGCGTCCCGCTGGTGCACACCACCGCCATGCCCTACGACGGCTACCTCAGCGACACCGACGGCATCGAGTGGATGGAACGGGTCCTGGACGACTCCTCCTCGGGCCAGGACACCCCGGCCGCGGTCATCGTGGAGACGGTGCAGGGCGAGGGCGGGGTGAACGTGGCCCGCATGCACTGGCTGCGCCGGCTGGCCGACTTGTGCGCCAAGCGCGGCATTCTGCTCATCGTCGACGACGTGCAGATGGGCTGCGGGCGCACCGGGCCGTTCTTCTCCTTCGAGGCCGCCGGCATCACCCCGGACATCGTCACGCTCTCGAAGTCGATCAGCGGTTACGGCCTGCCGATGGCGCTGGTGCTCATGAAGCGCGAGCACGATCAGTGGTCGCCGGGTGAGCACAACGGCACCTTCCGCGGCAACAACCCGGCCTTCATCACCGCGGCCGCCGCGCTCGAGAAGTACTGGGCCGACGACGCGCTGCAGAAGTCGACGCTGATCAAGGGCGAGCACACGCACCGCCGCCTGAGCGAGCTGACGCTGGGCTACCAGGGCTTGTCCACGCGCGGTAAGGGTTTGGTGCAGGGCCTGGTCTTCGACGACGCGTCGCAGGCGGGCAAGGTGACCCAGCTGGCCTTCGATCGCGGGCTGCTGGTGGAGACCTCGGGCGCGGAGGACGAAGTGGTCAAACTGCTTCCGGCGCTGACCATCACCGGCGCCGAGCTCGATCACGGGCTCGACATCCTGGCCGCCGCCGTGGATGTGATCTGCACCGAGCGGGTGAACTGACATGATCGTGCGCAGTACAGCCGAAATCACCGGCACCGACCGCGATGTCGCGGACGCGGGCTGGCGCAGCAAGCGCATCGTGCTCGGCGGGGACGGGGTGGGGTTCTCCTTCCACGAGACCACCATCGAGGCGGAGACAGTGCACGAGTTCCACTACGCCAATCACGTCGAGGCGGTGTGGCTCGTCGAGGGCGAGGGCACGCTCACCGATCTGGCGACCGGGATCGACTACGAACTCGGGCCCGGTTCGATGTACCTGCTCGACGGCCACGAACCGCACCGGCTGCGCACCCGCACCCGGATGCGCATGATGTGCGTGTTCAATCCGCCGGTCACCGGCAAGGAAGTGCACGACGAGAACGGGGTGTACCCGCTCATCGCCGTGCCGACGGCGTAATCGTCGCGAACATCGTTCCCCGGGCGGCGAATCCGCACGAGAGTCGTTTGCCCGCCCGCACCGCGGGAATGCCCGGGGTATGACTTTCGAGAACAACATCGCACGCCGGATGCGCGGCGTGCGCGGTGCGCTGCAGAAGTATCAGGGCCGGGTCTCCGGTGATCGCAGACTGGAGGCCCGGGGACGCCGTGGTCAGGTCCGTTCGGACCTGACCACGGCTTTCTACAAGCTGCGGGCGGCGTTCCGGCGCTGAGCCGCAACGCATCCTGCTATCTACCCCACGCGAGTTTGATTCGCGTGGTGGCCTGAAAGTCCGCGGTCAATTCGCGCAATGCCAAGAATTGCCCGCCCGCGCCGTACTTCTGGCGCAGACTCCCGAAATCGGCGAACTCCGCGGCCGCCGCGATCTGATTCGATTCGGGAATGCGGGTCGGGAACAGCCGTGGCAGCGTGCGGTTCTCGCGCAGCTGATCGAGCACCCGGCGGTGCACCGCGGAGGACGCGCGGTACTTGGTGATCACCACGCCCAATTCCTCGATGGGCGCCGACCACTGCCCGGCAAGCTGCCGGATATGGGCCTGCACCGGCGGAATGCCGTACGTGGACATGAAATCCGGGATCGTGGGGATCACGTAGCCGTCGGCGATGCGCAGGCCGTTCTGGGTGATGACGCCGAGATTCGGCGGGCAGTCCACGAGTACGAAGTCGTAGTCGGTCAGCACCCCGCGCAGTGATTCGGCCAGCACCCGGGTCGGATCCATGCCCGCGAGCCGGGCCATGTACCCCTGCAACCCGATCAGCTTCGGCGACGAGGCCAGCAGGTCCACCGAGGCGACCACCTCCAGCGGTGAGACGCCGCGCTGAATGAGCGCGGCGGCGCCGCGCGGGCGCGCCCGGTTACAGGCGTCGGTGAAGATCGCGGCCAGCGTGCGGTCGCTCGAATCCAGTTCCGCCGCCGCCGCTTCGCCCATCATCATCGTGGTCAGATTGCGCTGCGGGTCCAGATCGATCAGCAGGACGCGCTTGCCGAACTCGGCGGACAGGATCTCGGCCAGGGCCGCGGTCGTGGTGGTCTTGCCCACCCCGCCCTTGAGATTGAACATGGCGACCACGTAGGGGCGGACACGGCCCGGGACCACGCTGGTCTCCCACACGCGCTGGGTCCGGTCGAAGCGCAGCGCGCGGGTGGATTTGCCCTGCCAGTCCCAGGCGGCCGGCTCGCGGCTCGCGGCGATCGCCGCAGGTTGCGCCCGGTCACCGGGCACCACATCGCCACGCAACTCCACCAACTCGACACCCTTCATCACCCGCGACCGTCGCGACGGTCGGCTCAGCCTAGACAGCCGAGCCGTCTCCGGGGGCGTACGACACGGATTCGATGCGGGTGGCTCCGCACACCCCGCGCGTTTCGGGTGCGGTCGTCGGCGAGTCCGCTACTTGAGGATCTTGGTGATCTGCCCCGCGCCCACGGTGCGCCCGCCCTCACGGATGGCGAACTTGAGCCCGACCTCCATGGCGATCGGCTGGATCAGCACCACCGACATGGTGACGTTGTCGCCGGGCAGTACCATCTCCACGTCCGTGGGCAGGGTCACCACGCCCGTGACATCGGTTGTGCGGAAATAGAATTGCGGGCGGTAGTTGTCGAAGAACGGGGTGTGCCGCCCGCCCTCCTCCTTGGACAGGATGTAGGCCGAGCCCTCGAATTCGGTGTGCGGGGTGACCGAACCGGGCTTGATGACACATTGGCCGCGCTCGACGTCCTCGCGGCGGATGCCGCGCAGCAGCAGGCCCACGTTCTCCCCCGCCTGCCCCTCGTCCAGGAGTTTGCGGAACATCTCGATGCCGGTGACCGTGGTTCGCGTTGTCTTGGCCCGGATTCCGACGATCTCCACCTCGGCGTTGACCTTGAGAATGCCGCGTTCGATGCGACCGGTGACCACGGTGCCGCGGCCGGTGATGGTGAAGACGTCCTCGATGGGCATGAGGAAGGACTTGTCCACTTCGCGCTCGGGCGTTTCGATCCAGTCGTCCACGGCTTCGAGCAGATTCACGATGGCCGCGCCCCAGGGGCCGGAGGGCTCCATCAGCGCCTGGTAGGCCGAGACACGCACGACCGGGGTGTTGTCGCCGTCGAAGTTGTACTCGCTCAGCAGCTCCGCGACCTCCAGCTCGACCAGCTCCAGGATCTCGTCGTCTTCGACCATGTCGCACTTGTTCAGCGCCACAACCATTTTCGGAACGCCGACCTGGCGGGCCAGAATGACGTGCTCCTTGGTCTGGGGCATCGGGCCGTCGGTGGCAGCGACCACCAGGATCGCGCCGTCCATCTGGGCCGCGCCGGTGATCATGTTCTTCACGTAGTCCGCGTGGCCCGGACAGTCGACGTGCGCGTAATGCCGTGCGTCGGTCTGATATTCGACGTGCGCGATGGAAATGGTGATGCCGCGCTGGCGTTCCTCCGGGGCCTTGTCGATGGCGTCGAAGGGTGTGAAGGGATTCAGCGCCGGATTCTGATGGTGGAGGACCTGGGTGATGGCGGCGGTCAGGGTGGTCTTGCCATGATCGATATGGCCGATGGTCCCGACGTTGACATGGGGCTTGGTGCGCTGGAATTTCGCCTTCGCCACTGGAGTCCTCCTGTGCGATCCGGGGCGGGCGTGGCGGCGGAGACCGCGTGGAATGCCCGACGGCGGTGTCTTTTCCAGGGTATTTGCCCGAACCCGCACGGGAACCGGGAACACCGTCAATCGGGTGTCGATCCCTGTTGACGTGGTGTTTCCCGACCACGCGGGCACCCGGCCGGGCCGTCATTGGAATCCGGTTAGCGGGTCATTGGTGCGAGGGGGTGTTCTGGTAGCGGGAATCATCGCCACGCACAACCGTTGATACCTGACCTCGGGGCCGAAACCTGCCGAAGCCCCGGGATTCCGGCCGGCGCTCCGCCCTCCGTCTGCCCACGGGCGGCGGGGCGCCGGCCCTCACCGGAGCGTGAGATAGTGCGGCGGCACCGAGTCCACCAGCCAGACACCGTTTCCGGTCACGAAGAATTCGTGGCCGTCGCGCCGCATGGCCACGGTGTCCACGCACAGGATCGCGGGTTTGCCGTGCCTGCCGCCGACCTGGCGCGCGGTGTCCAGATCCAGGGACAGATGCACATCGTGCCGGTTCATCGGCCGCAGGCCCTGCGCCAGGATCAGCCCGACACTGCGCTCACCGGTGCCGTGATAGAGCACCGGGGGCGGCTCGGCGGGCTCGTACCCCAACTCGACCGGTATCGAATGTCCCTGCCGGGCACGAATTCTCAGACCGGATTCGTCGAACTCGAAGCGCTTCTTGTTGTTCTGTTCCACCACCGCGCCGAGTTGGTCGCGGGAGAACCCTTTACCGTGCGCGGCGGCCTGTTTCAGCAGCGCCGCCACCGGCACCCAGCCCGCCGAATCCGGTGTCAGGCCGATGGCCTCGGGATTGTGGCGCAGCCAGTTCGACATCCGCTTGGACAGTCGCGTTATCTCTTTCTCGTTCATTCGAGCCAACCGTGACGTACGCGCGCGCGACGCGCAAGCGGTTTACCGGCGCGGGAGCGAGGCGCGCCGGACAGGTGGGCGCCGGGCCCGCGCGCTAGCCTGGCTCCCATGACAGCTGTTGCAGATCGTTCGCTCGGACCGGAACTGGCACGTACCGAGAGCATCGGCCAAGCCGATGTGCTCGTCATCGGACTCACCTCCTCCGATGACGGACCCGCGATCGCCCCGGCGGACGCGTTCGGTGACGTGCTGGATGCGGACACGCGGGCGGCGCTGCTGACCGCGCTGCGGGCGGTCGGCGCGAAGGGCAAGGCGGAGGAGCTCACCCGCGTTCCGGCCCCCGCCGGGCTCACGGTGGACAGTGTGCTCGCGGTCGGGCTCGGCGCGGCCGACAAGGTCGACGCCGAACAGATCCGCAAGTCCGCGGGTGCGGCCGGGCGGGCGCTGACCGGCGTCGGCACCGCCATCACCACGCTGTCCGGGATCGACATCGGCGCCGCGGCCGAGGGCATCTACCTGGGCGCCTACCAGTTCTCGGCCTTCAAATCCGGCAAGTCCGCGCCCAAGGCCGGCGACCAGCCGGTCCAGCGCGTCGAATTCCTGGTCCCGGACGCCGGTTTCGGCGAGGAGGCGCTGTTCCGCGCCCGGTCGGTGGCCGAAGCCGTGGCCACCGCGCGCGATTTCGTGAACACCCCGCCGAGTGATCTGTTCCCCGCCGAATTCGCCAACCGCGCAGCCGAATTGGCCAAGGCCGCCGGACTGCAGGTCGAGGTCCTGGACGAGAAGGAACTCGCGGACAAGGGCTACGGCGGCATCATCGGCGTCGGCAAGGGCTCCTCGCGCCCGCCGCGCCTGGTGCGCATCACCTACGCCGGCGGTGACCCGAAGGTCGCGCTGATCGGCAAGGGCATCACCTTCGACACCGGCGGCATCTCCATCAAGCCCGCCCAGGGCATGGAGAACATGACCTCCGACATGGGCGGCGCGGCGGCGGTCATCGCGACCGTGCTGCTCGCGGCGCGCCTGAGCCTGCCGCTGACCGTCACCGCGACCGTGCCGATGGCCGAGAACATGCCCTCGGCTACCGCGCAGCGACCGGGTGACGTGCTGGTGCAGTACGGCGGCACCACCGTCGAGGTCATCAACACCGACGCCGAGGGCCGCTTGATCCTGGCCGACGCCATCGTGCGCGCGAGCGAGGACGAGCCGGACTACATCATCGACGTCGCGACGCTGACCGGCGCGCAGATGGTGGCCCTGGGCACCCGCACCCCGGGCGTCATGGGCACCGACGACTTCCGCGACCGGGTCGCCGAGATCTCCCGGAGCGTCGGCGAAAATGGCTGGGCCATGCCTCTTCCCGCCGAGCTGCGCGGCGACCTCAACTCCCGGGTGGCCGATCTCGCCAATGTGGCGCCGCATCGCTGGGGCGGCATGCTCTCGGCCGCGCTGTTCCTCAAGGAGTTCGTGCCCGAGGGCGTGCAGTGGGCGCATCTCGATGTCGCGGGTCCGGCGTACAACACCGGCGGGCCGTTCGGGTACATCGGAAAGGGTGGTACGGGCGTACCGGTTCGCACCCTCATCGCAACCCTGGAAAGCATCGCCGCGGAGTAGCTGACGATCATCGGGGCCGCCGCACGCGGCCCCGATGATTCGGACATTTACCCCATGTGGGACCTCAATTCGAGGACTCGGCACGCGAATTTCCCGGCCGCCGGGTGCACCCCCAGGGCAAACCCCGAGCGAACCGAAACACGGTTCGGGCGCGGGGTGTGACCCCTTCGATCAACCCACCCCATCGGTGCTCACAGCCGGTTTTCGGACACTGACAGGTCCGCTGAACGGCCGCCCTGTGACACGCCGCACCCGAACGAGTGCAAGGATGGGGAACCGGAACAACAACCTAATGATCTCCGGGGCAGCCGAATGGTCGGCTGCCGTACGGGCTTCCGCCGCGACCCGCGTCCGGACGGCCCGCCGGCGATAACTGTTTAACCCGACGAGCAGTCAGAGGAGTCAACGGACATGGCCTTCTCCGTCCAGATGCCAGCTCTTGGTGAGAGCGTCACCGAGGGCACTGTGACCAGGTGGCTGAAGCAGGAAGGGGACACGGTCGAGGTCGACGAGCCGTTGCTCGAAGTCTCCACCGACAAGGTCGACACCGAAATCCCGTCTCCCACCGCGGGCGTGCTGGTCAAGATCTCCGCCCAGGAAGACGACGTGGTCGAGGTCGGCGGCGAACTCGGCCTGATCGGTGAAGCCGGAGAGGCTCCGGCTCCGGCCGCTGCCCCGGCGCAGGCTCCTGCACCGGCCCCCGAGCCGGAAGCCCCCGCACCCGCCCCGCAGCCCGAGGCCGCCGCACCGGAGCCCGCCGCCGAGCCCGCCCCGGCCGCCGCCGACGCCGGATCCGGCACCCCCGTGAAGATGCCGGAACTCGGCGAATCGGTCACCGAGGGCACCGTCACCCGCTGGCTCAAGCAGGTCGGCGACACCGTGGCGATCGACGAGCCGCTGCTCGAGGTCTCCACCGACAAGGTCGACACCGAGATTCCCTCGCCGGTCGCGGGCACGCTGCTCGAGATCTCGGCGCAGGAGGACGATGTCATCGCCGTCGGCGGTCAGCTCGGCGTAATCGGAAGCGGCGCACCGGCTCCCGCGTCGGCCCCGGCTCCCGCGCCGAAGCCGGAACCCAAGCCCGAGCCCGCCCCGGAGCCCAAGCCCGCGCCTGCTCCCGCAGCCGCCGCACCGGCTCCCGCGCCCGCCCCGGCTCCCGCGCCCGCACCGGCCGCCAAGCCCGCACCGGTCCCCGCCGCCGCCACCCCGGCCGACGAGCCCTCCTCCAACGGCGGTCCGTACGTGACCCCGCTGGTGCGCAAGCTCGCCACCGAGAACGGCGTCGACCTGGCCACCCTCAAGGGCTCCGGCGTCGGCGGCCGCATCCGCAAGCAGGATGTGCTCGCGGCCGCGGAAGCCAAGAAGGCCCCGGCCCCGGCTGCCGCCGCACCGGCCGCCCCGGCCCCGGCCGCAGCAGCACCCGCCGCCGCGTCCGCCGATCGGAACCTGGCCCACCTGCCGGGCACCGTGCAGAAGGCCAACCGCATCCGGCAGATCACCGCGACCAAGACGCTCGAATCCCTGCGGACCACGGCGCAGCTCACCCAGGTGCACGAGGCCGACCTCACGAAGGTCGCCGCACTCCGGGCCAAGGCGAAGGACGCGTTCAAGGCGCGCGAAGGCGTGAACATCACCTTCCTGCCGTTCTTCGCCAAGGCGGCGATCGAGGCGCTCGGGGTGCACCCGAACGTCAACGCGTCCTACAACGACGAGACCAAAGAGATCACCTACCACTCGAAGGTCAACCTCGGCATCGCGGTCGACACCGAGCAGGGTCTGCTCTCCCCGGTCATCCACAACGCCAACGACCTGTCCCTCGCGGGGCTGGCGCGGGCGATCGCGGATATCGCCAACCGTGCGCGCAACGGCGGGCTCAAGCCCGACGAGCTGTCCGGCGGCACCTTCACCATCACGAACATCGGGTCCCAGGGCGCGCTGTTCGACACGCCGATCCTGATGCCGCAGCAGGCGGCCATGCTCGGCACGGGCGCAATCGTCAAGCGCCCCATGGTGATCACCGACAGCGGCAGCGAGTTCATCGGCATCCGCTCGATGGCCTACCTGCCCCTGACCTACGATCACCGGCTGATCGACGGCGCCGACGCGGGCCGCTTCCTCACCACCATCCGGCACCGGCTGGAAGAGGCGGCCTTCGAGGGCGACCTCGGACTGTAAGGCGCTATCGGCATGAAGGTCGTGGTCGCCGGGTCCTCCGGATTGATCGGGACGGCGCTCGTCGCGGCACTGCGCCGCGACGGGCACGAGGTGGTTCGCCTCGTGCGCCGTCCCGCCGATGCCCGCGATGAATTTCGCTGGGACCCGGCCCGCGGCGAGCTCGATATCAAGGCGCTACGCGGGGCCGACGCCGCGGTGAACCTCTGCGGCGCCGGCATCGGGGCACGACGCTGGAACGGCGGCTACAAACAGGAGCTGCGCGACAGCCGCGTCGTGCCCACCGACGTACTCTCGGCCGCGGTCGCCGCCGCGGGGGTGCCCACGCTGATCAACGCCAGTGGCGTGCACTACTACGGCGGCGGTTCGGGCGACCGGGTGATGACCGAGACCTCGCCCGCGGGAACCGGATTCCTGGCGGGCCTGTGCCGCGACTGGGAAGCCGCCACCGCACCGGCCGCGAATGCCGGAACCCGGGTGGTGCTGCTGCGCAGCGCGGTGGTCCTGGCCCGGCACGGCGGCATGCTCGGAATGCTCTATCCGCTCTACTTTTTGGGGCTCGGCGGCCGTCTCGGCAATGGGCGGCAATACATTCCGTGGATTTCGCTCGACGACGAAATCGGCGCGATCGTTTTCGCACTCGGCGATGAATCGGTATCCGGCCCGGTGAATATGGTGGGTCCCGCCCCGGTCACCAATGCCGAATTCACCCGGGCGGTGGGGCGCGCGCTGCATCGTCCCACTCCCCTGCCGGTGCCCGCGTTCGCGTTGCGCCTGGCCGTCGGCGAATTCGCCGACGAGGGAATCCTGCATGGTCCCAGGGCAATTCCCACCGTGCTCGAAGCCGCGGGTTATCAGTTCCGGCATCCGACCATCGGCGCCGCATTGCAGGCGGCCGTCGGCGATCGGGACTGAATAAATCATCGCGCGAACGCAATTCCTGAAAGGGTGTCCGGCAGGGCCCCGATATGTCATGCTTGATCTTGTAGTGATCGGCCCTGACCACTGACAACGGTGGGGCAGCAGAGCAAATCGGCAATCCCGATTGCCGATTAACCCCCTGTCTGGCTCGTACCGGATGCGGGCCAGCGAAGGAACGCTGGGGTCACACCATGATCAAGACAATCATTGCCGAATTCATCGTCGCACTGGGACTCGTGGTCGCCGGAAACATGGTGGACCAGGTCGAAGATCCCGTTCGCTGCACCCTGCACGTCATCGATCCGGGCGGTCTCATGGCGTGCATGGACAAATGACCGGCACCGAGGCGCAGCTCACAGCGGACGCGTCGCTACCGTTGGCACGGTGAGCCCCGAACCGAACGTGCTCGCGCCCGCCGAACTCCTGGTGCGCGACGCCCGCGTGAGCGATCTGCCGCAGATCCTGGCCATCCACAACACCGCGATCGCCGAGACCACCGCCATCTGGGACACCGAACTCGCCGATCTGGCGGAACGGGAAGCCTGGTTCGCGGCCCGCACGGCGGCCCGATGCCCGATTCTGGTCGCCGAGATCGACGGCTCGATCGCCGGATACGCCAGCTACGGCCAGTTCCGGCCGAAATCGGGATACCGGTACTCGGTGGAGAACTCGGTCTACGTGGCCGATCGATTCCACCGGCGCGGCGTCGCCAAGGCGCTGATGACCGAACTGCTGGTCCGCGCCGAGCAGGGCGGGGTGCACGCGATGATCGCGGTCATCGAAGCCTCCAACCTGACCTCGGTCGCGCTGCACGAGAAGTTCGGGTTCGAGATCGTCGGCCGACTGCCCGAGGTGGGCCACAAGTTCGGCCGGTGGATGGACCTGACGCTGATGCAATTGCTGCTCGACGATGGCGTAACGTCGCTCTCGTGAGCGACAGCACGACGGCCACCGCGCCCGTACGCGGCGCCTCGGCCCGCTTCGACAGCACACCCCTGCTGGTCGAGGATCTGGGCCTGATCGAGTACACGCGAGCCTGGGACATACAGCGCGCCATCGCCGGCGAGCGCGCCGAGGGCCGCGGTCAGGATCGGCTGCTACTGCTCGAGCATCCCTTCGTCTTCACCGCCGGGCGGCGCACCGAGGCCGCCGACCTGCCCGTGGACGGCAGCCCGGTCATCGAGGTGGATCGCGGCGGGAAGATCACCTGGCACGGGCCCGGGCAATTGGTGGGCTACCCCATCATTCGGCTCGCCGAACCGGTGGACGTGGTCAAGTACGTCCGCAGGCTCGAAGAGGCGTTGATCACCGTGTGCGCGGGACTCGGGCTGAAAACCGGTCGGGTGGAAGGACGTTCGGGCGTCTGGCTGCCCGCCTCGGACTTCCTGCCCGAACGCAAGGTCGCCGCCATCGGCGTGCGGGTGCAGCGCGGGGTCACCCTGCACGGGATCTCGCTGAACTGCAATTCGTCGCTGGACGGATTCCAGGCCATCGTGCCGTGCGGGATTCGCGACGCCGGGGTCACCACCCTGAGCCGGGAACTGGGCCGCGAGGTCACCGTGGCCGAGGTGCGACCGCTGGTCGCCGACGCCATCGCCCGGGCGCTGGACGGCGATTTGCCCGTTACCGAGCACACCGTGGACCGCCCGGCCGCCCCGGGGGCTGCCGAAGCGAAATGATCGCGAGCGTAGGGTGACAGGGGTGACCTCCGTCGACACCCCGACATCGAACACCCCGTCCGCGCCGGAACCGTCTGCGCCGCGTCCGGGATCCGCCGCCGCGACCTCCCCCACCGCGGGCGGGCGCAAGCTGCTCCGCATCGAAGCGCGCAACGCCGAGACCCCGATCGAGCGCAAACCGAAGTGGATTCGCACCAAGGCCACCATGGGCCCGGAGTACACCGAGCTCAAGGGTCTGGTCAAACGCGAAGGGCTGCACACGGTCTGCGAGGAAGCGGGCTGTCCCAACATCTTCGAATGCTGGGAGGACCGCGAGGCCACCTTCCTGATCGGCGGCGAGCAGTGCACGCGGCGCTGCGACTTCTGCCAGATCGACACCGGTAAGCCCGCCGCCCTGGACCGCGACGAACCGCGCCGGGTGGCCGAGAGCGTGCAGGCCATGGGACTGCGCTACTCCACCATCACCGGCGTCGCGCGCGACGATCTCGACGACGGCGGGGCGTGGCTGTACGCGGAAACCGTGCGCGCGATCAAGCAGCTCAACCCGAGCACCGGCGTCGAACTGCTCATTCCCGACTTCAACGCCGATCCGGACCAGCTCGCCGAGGTGTTCGCCACCCGGCCCGAGGTGCTCGCGCACAACCTCGAGACGGTGCCGCGCATCTTCAAGCGCATCCGCCCGGCCTTCCGGTACGAGCGCTCGCTCGCGGTGCTGACCGCGGCGCGCGAGGCCGGACTGGTCACCAAGTCGAATCTGATTCTCGGCATGGGCGAGACGCCCGAAGAGGTCACCCAGGCCATGCGCGATCTGCACGAGGCCGGCTGCGACATCCTGACCATCACCCAGTACCTGCGGCCCTCGCCGCGGCATCATCCGGTGGACCGGTGGGTCAAGCCGGAGGAGTTCGTCGAGCACTCCGACGCGGCCAACGCGATGGGATTCGCCGGCGTGATGGCCGGGCCGCTGGTGCGCTCCTCGTACCGCGCCGGGCGACTGTACGCGCAGGCCATGCGCCATCACGGGCGCGAGATCGCGCCGGAGATGGCGCATCTCGCCGAGGAAGGGACCGCTTCGCAGGAGGCCACCAGCGTGCTCGCGCGCTACGGCTCATAGCCGCCTCCGCGCGAATCCGGGCCGGACTCGGGCGCACCGCCGTTCCCTGTGCGAGCGGCGGTGAGTTGATCGGGCAGTTCGCCCATCCCTCATGAGTTACCCCGACCGGCACGAGATCTGTTGTCGAGCAGGCAACGACGGCTCCTTGTCGGACAGCCTTCATGGTGGTCCGACATGCCTGCCGTGTGGCGGCGTCTGGGGGAATCGTCCGATTCGTGGACGGGACCGCGCCGGCGGTGGGAAGCTCGAAGTACCGCACTTCGACCCCGGAGCGAGCCATATGGTCGAGCGAACAACGGCGTCGGCAGGCGCCAATGGAAAAACGGTGACGGCGCAACGACCGGACGAGATACGCAATGTCGCACTCGTCGGGCACAGCGGCTCGGGTAAGACCACGCTGGTCGAAGCCCTGGCGGTGGCCACGGGGGCGGTGGTGCGGGCCGGGCGGGTCGAAGACGGCACGTCGGTCTCGGACTACGACGACATCGAGCAGCGACAACATCGCTCCGTCCAATTGTCGGTGGTCCCCATGGCGTGGGACGGGAGAAAGATCAATCTCCTGGACACCCCCGGCTACGCGGATTTCGTGGGCGAACTCAGGGCCGGTCTGCGCGGAGCGGACGCGGCCCTTTTCGTGCTCTCGGCCGCCGCCGGGGTGGAGGGCGTGAGCGGGCCGACACTGGCGCTGTGGGAGGAATGCGCGAGCGTGGGCATGCCGCGCGCCATCGTGCTCACCCACTTGGACACCGCGCGAGCCGATTTCGAGGAGATGACCGAGACCTGCCGCGACATTCTCGGCGGCGGACAGTCGGAAAGCATACTGCCGCTGCATCTTCCCGTGTACGGCGACAAGGGCGCGGACGGGCACCGGCCGGTGATCGGCCTGATCGATCTGCTCACCCAGCACGTGTACGACTACTCGGCCGGATCGCACACCGAGACACCGGCTTCGCGGGAGCAGCTGGCGCTCATGGCGCAGGCGCGGGACAGGCTCATCGAGGGGATCATCGCCGGGAGCGAGGACGAGACCCTCATGGACCGGTACATCGGCGGCGAGGAGATCGACCTCGAGACGCTGGAGACCGATCTGGAGCGGGCGGTCGCGCGGGGCAGTTTTCATCCGGTGCTGATCGCCGCGCCGCCGCCCGAGGGCGCCCGGCAGGGGCTGGGAACGGTCGAGATCCTCGACCTGGTCACGCGGGGATTCCCCACGCCCGCAGAGCATCCGGTGTCGGCGATCGGGGTGAACGGACGGTCCGCGCCGCTGGTGTGCGATCCCGGCGCGCCGCTGGCCGCGGAGATCATCCGCACGGCCTCGGACCCGTATGTGGGGCGCATGTCGGTGGTTCGGGTGTTCTCCGGGACGCTGCGGGCCGACGACACCGTGCACGTGTGCGGGCATCGCGGGGGCGGGACGGGGACCCTCGACCACGATTCGGACGAACGGATCGGGGCGGTGTCGGCGCCGTTCGGGAAACAGCAGCGACCGCTCGGGCACGCGATCGCGGGCGACATCGTGTGCGTCACCAAGCTCTCCCGGGCCGAGACCGGGGATACGCTGTCCGCCAAGGATTCTCCGCTGCTCATCGAGCCGTGGTCGATGCCGGATCCGCTGCTGCCGATCGCCATCCGCGCGCACAGCAAGGCCGACGAGGACAAGCTGTCACTCGGGCTGGCGCGGCTCGTCGCCGAGGATCCGACCGTGCGGCTGGAGCAGAACCCCGACACGCGTCAGCTCGTGCTGTGGTGTCTGGGCGAGGCGCATCGGGATGTGGCGCTGGAGCGGCTGCGCGCGCGGTTCGGGGTGCAGGTCGATGTCACCGATCATCAGGTGGCGTTGCGCGAGACGTTCGCCACCACCGCCGTGGGGCGCGGGCGGCACGTGAAACAGTCCGGCGGGCACGGGCAGTACGCGATCTGCGAGATCGAGGTCGAGCCGCTGCCCAACGGGTCCGGAATCGAATTCGTGGACAAGGTGGTGGGCGGAGTCGTTCCGCGGCAATTCATTCCGTCGGTGGAGAAGGGTGTGCGTGCGCAGGCCGCGCGCGGAATCAGCGCCGGGTATCCGCTGGTCGATGTGCGGGTGACGCTGTTCGAGGGGAAAGCGCATTCGGTGGATTCCTCCGATGCCGCTTTCCAGCTGGCCGGTGGATTGGCGTTGCGCGAGGCGGCGGCCGCGGCGCGGATCAATCTGCTCGAACCGGTAGCCGAAGTGCGCGTGGTGGTTTCGGACGACTACGTCGGGCAGGTGCTGGGCGATCTGTCGAGCCGGCGCGGGCGGGTGCTGGGGACCGAGCCGGTGGGATCGGGGCGCACCGCCATCCGGGGCGAGGTGCCGGAGCTGGAATTGCGCCGCTACGCCGTGGACCTGCGTTCGCTGGCCCACGGCGCGGCGACGTTCACGCGCGCCTACAGTCGCCACGAATCCATGCCCGCGCCGCTGGCCGATGCCATTCGCGCGAAAAACACCGGATAGCGCGGGAATTCACGAATTCGGCGGGGTGACTAGCGCTCGCAGGCGACGCCGTCGTTGTCGCGGTCGAGGGCGGGACGGTAGCCCGGCTCATCGCGCAGGATCGGCGCGGCGCCCGCGGCACGGGCGGCGGCGCAGTTCTTGTAGTAGACCTCGTCGGCCTGGGCCGACTTCGTGCCGAGCAGCACCGCGGCGAAAACGATGGCGATAACGCCGAACCAGGTCAGAAACTTCTTCACTCTTCTTCTTCCACAGTCGATTCGAATATCGAGGAGTAGTGGAACCACCCCCGCCGAGGCACCTTACCCGTCGACCACGACACCGAATCCCGAAGCCAATTCACCCAATCCCGCGGGATAGCCCTGACCCACCGCGCGCAATCGCCAGGTGTCCGCGCGCTGATAGACCTCGGCCAGCAGCAGGGTGCGCTCCTCGGTGGCGGCGTCGAGGGTGGCGCGGGCCAGCACACCCGATTCCAGGCCCGCCGTCACCTCGATCTCGATAGCGCCCACCGACCCGAACCGGACCTCGGGATCGTCGAGGGCGACGGCGAAAACCACGCGCCGACAGTGGTCGGGCAGATCGTCGGGGGTCAGGGTGATCGACTGCTCGCCGGGGGCGTCGACGGTCAGCACCGCACCCGCGGTCTCCGGCTGGTTGTAGAAGACGAAATCCGCGTCCCCCGTGACCTTCTCGCCCTGATCCAGCAGAAAGGCGACCAGGTCCACTTCCCAGCGCCCGTCCTGCTTCCAGGACGCACGCACCGTCCACGTCGTCCCGTACCGGGCGGCGGGCAGGTCCATCACCTGCCCCCGCGTCAGCTGTGCACCCATATTCAACTGTGGCACAGCGGGTTCCCGCGTCTCGTCCATTCGCCTCGCACCCAGCATCTCCGGCCCGTAGACGGGCAGCCCCAACGCCCGGACCCGCCCGTATCGCGGATCGGACTCCGCCCCGGGCAGCACGAGCACGTCGGTGACGCTCGCGGAGATATCCACCGCGACCGAACCACCGCATTCGACCACGCGGGCGCACAACTCCGCCCGCCGGGTATGGGTTCCACCCAGGATGAGGAACCTCTGCCCCGCCAGCACGCCCCCGGGGGTGGGAGCCGAGCCGGCGGCCGCATCCGAGGGCTCCGCCGACATCGACGCTGAGACCGGGGTTTTCGGCCCGGGCGGCGTCGAATCGGGCGTCAGAGGCCGCGCGGCGTCTACCGCTTGCTCCGACATCGACGCTGGGTCTGGGACTTTCGTGCCGGGCGGCAACACATTCGGCGGCGGAACCTGCGACGAATCCGAAGCCGCATCCCAGGCCGCGGCTGGCTCAGATCCCGCAGCCGCTCCCCCAGCCGGAGCATCTCCGGGGCCGAGTGGCGAAGCCGGAGTCGGAGCCGCCCTCGATGCCGACGTGAATTGCTCTGCTGCGCCGGGCACTTCGGCCGCGGAATTCACCGAGGTTTGGCCGGCGATGCGCGCCTGCGCGGACTCCGGCACCGACGTCCGACCAGCCGCCGGCGCGGACGCGGGGGCTCGAGGCGGAAGCGAGGCCGGGGTGCCGGGAGCGCCCTTCGGGGAGCCCGGGGTGATGTGGGGCAGGAGGGCGAGGAACCCGGATTCGGTGGCCGTGGGGGTGCCGTGTTCCCGGGCGGCCCGGGCTTTGCCCGTCGGGGAGGTCGGGTCGTTCGTCACCAGGAGGCTGGTGCGGCGGCTGACCGTGGTGGTCACGTCCAGGCCTGCCGCCTCGGCTCGGGCCAGCAACTCCGCGCGAGCCAGGGTGGTGTCGCCGGTGAAGGCGATTTTCATGCCCTGGATCAGGTGGGATTCGAAACGGCCCGGATAGATGAACGAGCACGGGATCTTGCGGGCGGACCGCTCGATCGGGAAGCGGCTCGGGCGGTCGGGAGTCCCGGCGCGGGGGCGGAGCAGGGGCACGGCTACGCCCAGGCGGCCGGCGTCGGCCATCAGGCCGTGCAGGACCCCGGCCAGGACGCGCGTGTCGTCGAGGGCGTCGTGTGCTTTCCGCTGGCGCACGCCGTAATGAGCGGCGAGGGTGCCGAGTTTGAAGTTCTCCGTCGGCGGGGCGACGCGGCGGGCGAAGGCGAGGGTGCACAGCTGCCGGTCGACCGGGAGCACCGCGCCCGCGCGAGTGAACTCCTCCGCGAGGAAGCCGTGGTCGAAGGAGGCGTTGTGCGCGACCATGACGCGGCCGTGCAGCAGCTCGGCCAGCCGGGCGCGCACGGCCTCGAATCGGGGCGCGCCCCGGAGCTTCTCGCGCGTCAGACCGTGAATCCGGACCGGGCCCGGATCACAGCCCGGATCGAGCAGGGTGTGGAACTCCTCCACGATCTCGCCGTCGTCGGCCAGGGTCAGCGCCGCCACCGACAGCACGCGGTCGCGGGCTCGATGCAAACCCGAGGTCTCCACGTCCACGAGCGTGAACGAACCGAATCCAGCCGGTGATTCGCAAGTTGTGTGCTGTGTGATCGGAATGCCCTCCGCCTCGAATCCGACTCTCGCAGTGGAGAAATCAGGCCGCGCGCACCGGCCGTTACGAGACCGGCGAGCCCACCGGGACACGCCGTGCGGGTCAGACATTCCCGACTGCCGGGCGGGGCCGAATCGCGAATTGAGCCCGAGCGGACATCGGTCTCGACCAAACCGCTCTGCGGGGTGACGAGCCTCCACCGCGGGGCCGCGCGAACTCCCGACGCACGGCGGCGGCAGGAGAAATTGGCACGGTCGTTCGGTGGGTGTGGCTGCCGGCTGCGGGGCAGGAAAGCCGCCGCGTGCGCCGAACGGAGTGCTGGATCGGGTGGGGCTTTCGGGCGGGTGGAGCGGGAATCGGATGAATGGGGCGGGGCGCGCTGGATCCCGTCGCGAACCAGCGCATACCGGGCCACTATCCTGGGGGCATGGCAGCAGGTAAGGGCGGCACAGCTCCGTCGAAGGAAGCGAAGGCCGCGGCTAAGGCGGCGCGCAAGCAGGCGTCGAAGGAGCGTCGCCAGCAGCTGTGGCAGGCGTTCCAAATGCAGCGCAAGGAAGACAAGGCGCTGCTGCCGCTCATGATCGGCGCGCTGGTCGGCGTGACAGTGCTGTTCCTGGTGATCGGCCTGGTCTTCGACCTGGGCTGGTTCCTGCTGCCGATCGGCATCCTGCTCGGCGCGCTCGCGGCGTTCATCCTGTTCGGGCGGCGAGTGCAGAAGAACGTGTACGCCAAGGCCGAGGGCCAGGCGGGCGCGGCCGCGTGGGTCTTGGACAACCTGCAGGGTAAGTGGCGGGTCACCCCGGGCGTCGCGGCCACCACCCAGCTGGACGCGGTGCACCGCGTGGTCGGCCTACCCGGCGTGGTGCTGGTCGCCGAGGGCTCGCCCTCGCGCGTGAAGTCGCTGCTGGCGCAGGAGAAGAAGAAGGTCGCGCGGCTGGTCGGCGACACCCCGATCTACGACGTGGTCATCGGGACCGAGGGCGATCAGGTGCCGCTCAAGGAGCTGCAGCGCTACCTGACCAAGCTGCCGCGCAACATCGACACCAAGCGGATGGACGTCATCGAGGGCAGGCTGTCCGCGCTGGCCACCCGCGGCGGCCCGGCGCTGCCGAAGGGTCCGCTGCCGGGCGGGGCGAAGATGAAGGGCGTGCAGCGCTCGATTCGCCGCCGCTGACACACACGTCCACGAGGCCCGCGTCCGTATTCGGACGCGGGCCTTCTGCTTGTCCGGGAGCGGTGCCCCGCGATGATCGAACGCGGGTCGTGCGTCCACTCCGAAACGGAGTCGACCGCCCGGGTCCGGTAGCCGAAAAGGCACCCCGGTAGCCGTCCGGCCGACCCCTCGATTACCCCGGCCCGCGCCCGATCAGGGTGCGGGCTTCGCCGTGTCCGCGGCAAAACCGGAGGTCAACACCGATTCGCTTGGCCCGGTTCGATTCTCGGAAAAAAGTTCCGGCGATCGGGAATGGCTTCGCGCCGACTAACCTTCTATCTATCGATAGCCGGTTAGGACATCCGATCGGCGCGAAAGCATAGGACGACGCCATGACCACCGTGCAGCACCACACCGTCGAGATTCAGGGCCGGAAGATCTTCTACCGCGAGGCCGGCGACCCGGCGAACCCCACCGTCGTGCTGCTGCACGGATTCCCCAGCAGCTCGGCCATGTTCCGCAACCTGCTGCGCGATCTGGGCGACTCGTACCACCTCATCGCGCCCGATCACCTGGGTTTCGGGCAGTCCGACATGCCGTCGACGACCGAGTTCGAGTACAGCTTCGAGGCGCTGACCGCGATCACCGAGGAACTGCTGGACACCCTCGGCATCGACCGGTTCGCGCTGTACATCCAGGATTACGGCGCACCGATCGGGCTGCGCATCGCCGCCCGCCATCCCGAGCGGGTCACCGCGCTCATCTCCCAGAGCGGCAACGCCTATCTCGAAGGCTTCACCCCCTTCTGGGATGTGCTCTTCGCGCACGCGCGGGACCGCGCCACCCACGAGCCCGCGGTCCGCGACCTGCTCGAACTCCCCGCCACCGAATGGCAGTACACGCACGGGGTTCCGGCCGATCGCCTGGCGCTGGTCAGCCCCGACACCTGGACCCTGGATCAGGCGTATCTGGATCGCCCCGGCAACAAGGAGATTCAGCTCCAGCTGTTCTGGGACTACCAGTTCAACCTCGACGGCTACCCCGCCTTCCAGAAGTACTTCGCCGAGCACCGCCCGCCGACCCTGATCACCTGGGGCGCGAACGACGAGATCTTCGGCGCCGAGGGCGCCCGCGCCTACCTGCGCGATCTCCCCGACGCCGAACTGCACCTGCTCGACGCGGGCCACTTCGCCCTGGAGTCACACGGTCCCGAGATCGCGGCGCTGATCCGCGACTTCCTCGGGCGCACGGTGGGTTGACCTTCCGCCCGGGCGCGCAAGTTCTTCGTCGCGAGTCCCGGCGGGGTCGAGCAGCGGCGGCGAATAGCCGCCGGTCGCGCCGACCCCTCGACCGCAGGGGGTGCCGCTGGGCTGTGAGGACAAGTTCGGCCCGGGTATCGGGGTGCGCAGCGGGCCTCGGATCCATTGCCTATGAGCAGAATCGGGCCGGTCGGAACACGGAAACAGCCTGCCCGATCTCGGTGTGCCGGCGCGCCTACCCCTCCGGGATAGGCAGGCACAGCGACGCGCCCTCGCCGAGGTCGAGCCAACGGCCCGCGGGGGTGACGGTCAGGCGCAGGACCACCGCCGAGCAGTGGGAACAGCGGGCCACCGTCCCGGGACAGTTCAGGTAGACCAGGGCGCGGGCCAGGGGCTCGACCGCACCGCAGCAGCCGCAGCGGCAGCCGTGGGCGACGGGGTCGACGGTGAAGATCTCGGCGAGCAGACCGGCCAGGACATTGCCGTCCAGGTGGCCGGGTGCGGAGGTCGCGTCAGCGGACATGGTCAGCTCCCCGTCGGTCCGAAGCGTTCGGTTCTGATCGCGGCCGGATCGTGCCCGGCGGAAACCAGTGCGATGGCGGCGAATTCGACGAACGGCGTCGGACCGCAGACGTAACAGGTGGTGCCCGGGCCGGGCGGCAGAGCGTGGCGGGCGATCTCCGCGGCGGACAGCCGCCCCGGGGCGCGCTGGTCGCCGGGCGGGGCGAGGCGGGTGTAGGCCAGGAACACCTCGATCTCGTCCGGGGCGTCGACATCCTGGTCGGCCGAGGAGAAGGGCGCGCGCTCCCGCAGCGGGGTCAGCTCGTCCCGGTAGTACAGGTCGTCGGGGGTGCGCAGGGAGTACAGCAGCCGAAAAGCACTGGGGTTCGGCGAGTTTCGACGGGCGCGCAGCATGGCCGCGAGCGGGACGATGCCCGAGCCGCCCGCGACGAGCGTCGCCGGTCCCCCGGCCTCGGGATCCCAGACGAACCAGCCGCCGACCGGTCCCCGGACCTCGATCAGGGCGCCGATCGGGAAGATGTCCACGAGATAGCCGGACACCTCGCCGTTGGGCACGCGCTGAATGGTCACCTCGATCTCGTCGCCGCGGGCCGGTGCGGCGAGCGAGTAGCTGCGCTCGGCCCGGTACCCGTCGGGCGCGGTGAGCCGAATGTCGAGGTGCTGGCCCGGAAGATGCCCGGGCCAGCCCGGAACCCGCAGGGTCAGGGTGCGCGCGGTATCGGTTTCGAGGCGGTCGGCGATGAGTTCGGCGGGCTGCCAGCGCATCAGTCGTCCTGATAGCGCTGTTCGCGCCAGGGGTCGCCGTAGCTGTGATAGCCGGCGGTTTCCCAGAAGCCGGGCTCGTCGTAGTCGAGCAGGCGGATGGACTTGACCCACTTCGCGGATTTCCAGAAGTACAGGTGCGGGACCAGCAGCCGGGCCGGGCCGCCGTGCTCGGGGTCCAGATCCGCGCCGTCGAAGGTGTGCACGATCCACGCCTTGCCGCCGGTCAGATCCTCGAGCGGCAGGTTGGTGGTGTAGCCGCCGTAGCTGGTGATGTGCGCGAATTCGGCGTCGGTGACGACGTTTTCGAGCAGCGTGTCCAGGCTCACGCCCTGCCAGGCCGTGTCGAGCTTGGACCAGCGGGTGACGCAGTGGATGTCGACGTGCGGGCGCTGCTGGGCCAGCGACATGAATTGCGGCCAACTCCAACTGTATTGGCGGCCGGTCTCGTTGGTGATGGAGAACTGCCAGCGGTCCAGATCGACGGCCGGGGTGGGGCCCGCCGACAGGACCGGGAAGTCTTCGGTCAGATACTGGCCGGGCGGCAGGCGGTCGTCCTGCGGTCGCGGGCGTCCCTGAAAACCTGGCGAGAAGGTACTCATGCGATCCCTCCGGGCTACCGTCGGTGGCACTGCACGCTGGGCCTGATACTCGGACAGACTACGCCCGGAAGGTCCGGAATTCCGGATGAACCGAACCTAACGGTCGCTCAGTACGGGTCAGCGCACATGCCTGCCGAGGAACGCGACCACCTCGGGCGTGATCGTCCGCCAGTACTCCTCGGTGTGCCCGCCGGGGCTGACGCGGCCGATCTCGAGCGGCGCGGCGCCGATGAACTGCCGGCACCCCTCGACGAACTTGTCGCGGTCGCCCACCCAGACGCCGGTCGGGGCCGGGCCCTGTTTATCGATGTTGCGCAGCGGGTCCAGCGCCGTCCACTCCTCGTGGCTACTGAAGGCGTTGCGCTTGCTCATCTCGTCCCAGGAGGTGATCAGACCCGGCGAGATCGCGGCGATCGCGTTGGCGGGACGACCCCGCTCATTGCGCCGGCGACCGTACAGCAGCGAGCCGAATCCACCCATGGAGATGCCGGTGCAGGCGAACGGCTCGCCCACCGGACCGCCCAGGCGGCGCTCGCTCAGCCAGGTCGGGACCTCGTCGGTGAGCATGCGCATCGGGTCGTCGTTGACGTTGCGCTGATGCCAGTAGCTGTCGCCACCGTCTACGGCGAGGAAGCCGAAGGCCGGGACGAGCCGGGCGGCGACCGCGACCGCGAGCACCTCGGAGAGCCCGCCGACGGCGGCGTTGCGGGCGTTGCCGTGCAGCCCGTGCAGCAGCAGCGACATGGGCAGACCCTCGTGCGGGACGCCGGGCGGCAGGATGGCGACGATGTCCACGTCGCGGCCGCGTGCGGCCGAGTAGAGCCGCTCGGTGCGGATCAGCGGATCGATGCCGAAGACGGTGTGCGCCACGTCGTTGTCCGGGGCGGCCTGTACGCCGGTGCCCCACGCGGCGGCGGCGGTCGCGACGCCGAGTAGTCCGGCGGTCGCCAGGAACGAACGCCGGCTGAATCCGCGCGCGGCACGGCGGCCGGCAGCCTCATGGCTCGTCGAGCCCATCGAATCCTCCATCAGCACATCAACAGCTATCTGCCGTGGCGCGCGCTCGAGCAGCACTCCACGGCAGATGCCCTGCACCATACCGACCCAAAACAACACACGGTGAACGCTTGGCTACGTACAGAGGTCCCCCTGAACACCACTTTTAGACCCGGACCGGGAGTTATGGCGCAAACACGGCAATTCTAATCCGCGAGCGCCGAATGGACCCGCAGGTCACGCAGGTGTCAGGGAAAACATCGAAGGAATTCAGCTGCGGCTCAGCCTGGTTCAGCGACTGTAGACCAGCCCGGTGCCGGTGGCGCGGTCGTGCATGCCGCGGCCGTTGGCATCGGTGAACAGGGCCGGAATCACGAAGATCAGGATGAGCTGACGCACGAGCGCGCGGATGAAACCCACCGGCGCGTCGGCGTCGACGCGGGATACGCGGATGCGTAGGAAGTACTGGCCGGGCGTGAACCCGAATAGTGTGACCCCGATCAGGCCGATGCCGAACCAGACGAAGATGTTGTAGTTCACCAGCTCGCCCGCGATGAGCGTGAAGCGCGAGGGGAGCTCCTGATCCGGGTAGTTGCTGATGAACTTGGCCATCAGCGCGTCGGAGTTGGGCCGCACGATGATGGCGGTCAGACCCAGGGCGATGAACCAGTCGAGCACGAAGGCGGGCACGCGCCGGACCATCGGGGCGAGCGCGCCGACGCCGGACTTGGGCAGACCGAGATCCTTGCCCTGGTAATCACCGGGGGCCTCGTCGCGGGGTTCGCCGTTCGGGCCGGACAGCCAGGAGCCGGTGATGCGTGACATGCCCCCACCTTATTCGGCCCGCGAAGGCGCTCGTGCACCCCCGGTACCCGTGCGGGCGTGCGGTATCCCACTGAGCGAGACGCGTCACGGACGAGCCGCCCGAGATGCGGGACGCGGCGATCGATGCGAGGCTACGAAACACAGGGGTACATCGGCGTGACCGGAAAGTAACCGGAGCGCCCGCGCGCGGTGAGGATTGTCACGGCGACCGGGCGCGACACGATAAGACCCCTATCTTTTGGGGCCCTTACCTGCACTTCGACCGAGGTCGGTGGCAGGATATCGGTGCTGGTCGAACGCCACTCGGCGGTCGGTCGAGGCGAATTCCACACCGTGGGAGACCGCCGAACACCCGCCCAGCTGTACGTGTAACACTGGCGAAACACAGCCTTGATTGCGGGGAAACACCGCGTCCATACCGTCTGGTCGCGACGAACCCATGCAGTCCAACTGGCTGGGAACCGATCCGTAAGGAGTACTAAGTGGCGTTCAGCACGGCCGACGAGGTCATCAAGTACATCAAGGAGGAGGAGGTCGAGTACGTCGATATTCGTTTCACCGACCTCCCCGGTGTGCAGCAGCACTTCTCGATCCCGGCGAAGGCCTTCACGGCCGATCTGGCTGAAGAGGGTCTCGCGTTCGACGGCTCGTCCGTGCGCGGCTTCCAGTCGATCGACGAGTCGGACATGCTGCTGCTCCCCGACTTCAGCACCGCCCGGCTGGATCCGTTCCGTGCCGCGAAGACTGTCAACCTGAACTTCTTCGTCCACGACCCGTTCACCCGCGAGGCCTACTCCCGCGACCCGCGCAACATCGCGCGTAAGGCCGAGGAGTACTTGAAGTCGACCGGCATCGCCGACACCTGCTACATCGGTGCCGAGGCCGAGTTCTACATCTTCGACTCGATTCGCTACGACTCGGGCATGAACGGCTCGTTCTACGAGATCGATTCGGTTTCCGGTTCCTGGAACACCGGCAAGGAATTCAACCTCGACGGCACCCGTAACCGTGGTTACAAGGTCCGCAACAAGGGTGGTTACTTCCCGGTCGCCCCGTACGACCACTACGTCGATCTGCGCGACGACATCTCGACCAACCTGCAGAACGCGGGCTTCGAGCTCGAGCGCGGCCACCACGAGGTCGGCACCGCCGGTCAGGCCGAGATCAACTACAAGTTCAACTCGCTGCTGGGCGCTGCCGATGACCTGCAGCTGTTCAAGTACATCGTGAAGAACACCGCGTGGCAGCAGGGCAAGTCCGTCACCTTCATGCCGAAGCCCCTCTTCGGTGACAACGGCTCGGGCATGCACGCCCACATGTCGCTGTGGAAGGACGGCAAGCCGCTGTTCCACGACGAGGCCGGCTACGCGGGTCTGTCGGACATCGCGCGTCACTACATCGGCGGCATCCTGCACCACGCGCCGTCGCTGCTGGCGTTCACCAACCCGACCGTGAACTCGTACCACCGTCTGGTGCCGGGCTACGAGGCCCCCATCAACCTGGTGTACTCGCAGCGCAACCGCTCGGCTGCCGTGCGTATCCCGATCACCGGCTCGAACCCGAAGGCCAAGCGCATCGAGTTCCGCGCGCCGGACTCCTCGGGCAACCCGTACCTGGCCTTCGCCGCCATGCTGATGGCCGGCCTGGACGGCATCAAGAAGAAGATCGAGCCCCTCGCTCCGGTCGACAAGGACCTGTACGAGCTTCCCCCCGAGGAGGCCAAGAACATCCCGCAGGCCCCCACCTCGCTGGCGTCGGTCATCGACAAGCTCGAGGAAGATCACGAGTACCTCACCGAGGGCGGCGTGTTCACCGAGGACCTGATCGAGACCTGGATCGACATCAAGCGCAACCAGGAGATCGCCCCGGTCAACCTGCGCCCGCACCCGTACGAGTTCGAGCTCTACTACGACGTCTAAATCGTCTGTGTAGCACACGGTCTCGGGAAGCCCCATCTGCTCCGGCGGGTGGGGCTTCGCCCGTTTCCGGGGCGGGTGGGTTGATCTTCTTCGCCAAATCGGACAAATGACCGATTGGGGCGGGGTAGCCTGCTGGCTTCGGGGGATTCGCGGGCGGCGGTCCCGGCAGGGGAGGTAATTCCGGATGATGGATCGGGTCGTATCGGGCTGTGGCGCAACGCGTTCGGGTGGCGAGCGGGGGCGGCTGCGCGCGGTGCTTATCGGGGTTTCGGCCGCGTTGTGTGTGGCTGGTACGCCGATGACAGTTGCCGGGGCCGACTCGCCGGTCACCCTGCAGAGCGACCCGTTCTACACCCCGCCGGCGGGGTGGGACTCGAAAGCGCCGGGGACCGTGTTGAATTCGCGTCCGGTCGAGGTGGCCTCCATGGGGCCGCAGGCGCTGGACGCCGACGCGTGGCAGCTGCTGTATCGATCGACCGACGCCGACGGGCTGCCCATGGCGACCGTGACGACCGTGCTGCGGCCGCGGGGCGGGGAGATCAAGGGGCTGGTCAGTTATCAGGCCGCCACCGACGCCTCGGCGCCGCAGTGCGCGCCCTCGGTCGCGCTGCGACAGGGGGCGCCGGACCAGTACGACTCCAGTCTGGATCTCATGACGATCGAGCAGGTGCTGTCGACCGGTCATGCTGTCTCCGTTCCCGATTGGGAGGGCCCGAAGGGCGTGCTGTTCAGTGCGCGGCAACCGGGTTACGCCATCCTCGACGGCGTGCGCGCGGCCGAGCGGTTCGAGCCGCTCGCCCTGTCCGGCGTCGATACGCCGGTCGCCGCGTTGGGCTACTCCGGCGGGGGATTCGGCACCGGCTGGGCCGCGCAGGTCCAGCCGGCCTACACTCCCGAAGTCCGGCTGGTCGGTGTGGCCGTGGGCGGGGGCAGGGCACAACTGGCCAGTTACCTGAAGGGTTTGAACGCCGGGCCGTTCGCGGGCTTCCTGCCGTCGCTGCTGCCGGGCGTGATGCGCAGCGATCCGCGGGTGGCAACGGCTTTCGGCAACCATTTGACGCCCGCCGGGCAGGCGCTGCTGGCCCGGGGTGACAGCAAATGCGTGACGGCGAATGTGGGTCAGAACGCGATGCTGAACATGGACGACTACCTGACGATCCCTTTTTCCCAGGTGATGGACCAGATACAGACCTCGATCGACAGCTGGGAGTTCCAACCGGAGTCGGCGACCCCGCCGATGTTCGTCTATAACGCCGTGCACGACGAGATCGTCGCCATCGCCGAGGCCGACCGCATGGTGGCGCAGTGGTGTGCGGCAGGTGCGCGGATCACCCAGGTGCGAGACCAGTTGAGCGAGCACGTGGCTCTCGCGATCACCGGGACCGCCGCGACGCTGCGCTGGATCGATGAACGCCTGGCGGGACAGCCCGTACCGGACGGCTGCGCCACGCGCACGGTGACATCCATGGCGCTCGACGGCGCGTAGCAGTCTGACGCCGGACGGCGACAGCCCCTCGAAAAGGGGCAAATGTCCGATACCGCCGGGGATTGCGCGTTGGCAGCATTGCCGAGATCATCCGCTGCAATCTGAGGAGTACTACTCGATGAGCAATCTCCGGACATCCGTGTCGGCCGCGATCGCCTTGACCGCCGCCGGTGTGGCGCTGGGCGCACCGCAGGCGTCGGCCGAGATCGGGGCGAGGGTCGTGATCGCCGGCGGCGGGTTCAGCAACGGCTTCGGCACCGGCTGCACCTACTCGGTGATCGCGAACGGAGCCACCGGCGCGGGCATGGACTTCTACGACAACGGGGTCCTGTTCGCCGCCACCCAGGGCGCCTCGGAGCCGAAAACCCATGTGGTGAACTGGACTCCGGCGACCACGGGCACCCACGCCATCCAGGTGACCCAGAACGGCGACTCGAAGACCATCATGTTGACGGTCGGCACCGGGATCAACGGCGGCAGCTCCTGCCTCGTCATCTGATGCGCTCGCGCGCCGAATCACCGGCGTAGCAACACTTCCCACGGAGCCCCATCCGTTCTGCGGATGGGGCTCCGCCGCTTCGGCCGGTCCCCCGCAGCAAGCCGAATTCCTGACCTAGCGGCAATTCGAGGTCCCGGCAAGACCGGAATTCACCAGCTACTCAGCCCGACTGAGCGCGCGCTAAGCTCGCACGCTGGCAGCGAGGGGTGGTAGATCATGATGGAAACCTTCATCATCGTCGCCATCCTCGCCATGCTGCTGATCACGCCGACGACCATCGCCCTGACGGCGGACTCCGCGGAAAAGAAGAGCCGCGCTCGCGCGGTATCCCGGTGGACGGCCCGCCGCAGGCACTGATCCGTCTCGCTGTTCAGCGCCGGGGGGCGGGGTTGATCGTGTCGCCGTCCCAGCTCAGGTCGGAATCCTCGGCTACCTCGAAGGCCTCGAAACGGGTGTCGGACAAGACCGCATCGATCATGGGGCGTGGGCCCGCGACGATCGTGGAGTCGAAGTCGATCTCGCTCGCGACGGACCAGGCGTGGTCGGCGGGCCAGAGCAGTTGGGGTAGGACGCCGGGGAAATCCGGCGTCCAGCCCAGGCCCGCCGTGTGGACCCAGGCGGGGGTCGCGAGTTCGGTGAGGCTGATTTCGAACAGCAGGAGATCGCGGCCTGGCCAGCGCAGGAAGGGGCCCTTCGTGACCGCCCGTGCGACTTCCGGCGCGACCGAGGCGGTCAGTTCGGCGGCCACGCGCGAGCGTTCGTGATCGAGGCGTCCGGGATCGCCGTCGGTCGACGCGACGAGGAAGGTCGAGGATTCGTGCAGGTCGCCGAAGCCGTTCCAGACCCCCGCGGTCAACGTTCCGGGTGTCGCGGTGGCCGCGCGGAGATGGACGGTGAGCGCGGCCAGGAGGTTCGGGTCGAACCAGCCTTCCACAGTCTGGCCCACCGACCAGCCGTCGGCGAACGACATCGCCGACTCGGATTCGCCGTCGGTCAGGTTGCGCCACTGCACCAGTGGATGCATGACCCTGCCGTTGCGTGCGGCGACCTCGGCCCACGGCCAGGTCGCCTGCGCCACAACCGCGGGCAGTCCCCACTCGTCGATGACGGCGCCGTCCAGGCGGGTCGCCTCGACCGGGTGCAGGATTCGCGCGTAGGCCTCGAAACCGGTCCCGGCGACCGCTCCCGGGCCGTGCTCACCCGCGCGGGCCAGGAGCCGTGCGCCGCGCTCGACATCGGTGGTGAACTTCACCTCGACAGCGTAGGCCGCAGCTCAGCGCGTGCTGCGGCGGATATACAGGGACTGGGTAGCCCGGGCCACGAGAGTGCCGGTGGCGGAGAGGATTTCGGTGGTGTGGGTCGTGACCGACTTCTCGCCGGTGGCGGTGGCCGCGCGGATGGCATCGAGTTCCCGCGCGGGGAAGACCATGGTCGCGGTGAGGGTGCCGTGGCCGGGCGCCAGGAAGTCGATGGAGCCGGTGGTGTTCCAGATTCGGTAGCCGGGGCCGAGCTGACGGCCCGCCATCACGGCGTAGAAGGGGTCGGTCATGGCGAAGAGGGTGCCGCCGAAGGCGGAGCGGTTCACGTTGCAGTTCCAGGGGCGGACGCGGTGCGTGACGCGGATGGCGGTCCAGTCGGGGGCCACCTCGCGCACGCGCACGCCGGAAAACAGGAACGGCGGGTAGGAGCTCATGAACAGCGGGAACAGCTTCGGGCCGACGGGGATCGAACGCGCGGTGCGCGGGGCAGGCACGCGTCCCGAGCTCGCGGTCGGATCCACGGGGGCCGGCACACCCTCGGGACGTGGAGCGGAACCCGTCGGGTCGGGCACGAACTCGGCACTGGACGCAGCTGCCGGTGCGGCGGGTGCAAGCTCGGTACTCGAAGAGAAATCCGGTGGAGTCGACACTGCGGCAGCGCCTTTCGAGTCGGGGGCGCGTCAGCGCAGAGCGGGAGTGGCGCGCGGGGCGGTGCCGAGGAACGACGGGACGCAGGTGACCCGATTCCAGGCTGGGCGCGGCACTTCGGTGACGGCGGGTGTGTGGGCGGGGGGCGGGCCCACTATCGCATGCGCGTTGGTGCCGATGATGCCGAAGGAGCTCACCCCGGCCAGGGCGCCCGACTCGTCGAGAGACCAGGTCGCGCCGTTCCCGGAGATCCGGACGGCCGTGCCTTCCAGCTCGATTCGCGGATTCAGGGTGTGGAAGTTCGCCACCGGCGGGACCGTGCGCTCCCGCAGGCACAGCAGCGCCTTGAGCAGCCCGACCACGCCCGAGGCCGCCTCGAGGTGGCCGAGATTGGCCTTGGCCGAACCCACGTGCAGTGTCCTGCCGCCGTTTCGAGCACCCAGGGCGGCGACGATCGCGTTCACCTCGATCGGATCGCCGAGCGCGGTGCCGGTGCCGTGCGCTTCGAGCAGTCCGATGTCGGCCGCGGTGCGGCGGGCATCGGCCAGCGCGGCCTCGATCACCCGGCGCTGCGCGTCGGCGTTCGGTGCGGTGAAGCCGGAGGAGCGGCCGTCCTGGTTGATCGCGGTGCCGTGAATCACGCCCAGCACCCGGTCACCGTCGCGTTCGGCGTCGGCGAGCCGTTTGAGCACGATCATCGCGCAGCCCTCACCGCGCACGTAGCCGTTGGCCCGCGCGTCGAAGGTCTTGCAGAGCCCGTCGGGCGCAAGGGATCCGGTGTGGTTGATCGCCCGGGTCGAGCCCGGGGACAGCACGAGATTGACCCCGCCCGCCAGCGCGATATCGGATTCGCCGCGCCGCAGCGATCCGACCGCGTGGTGAATCGCCACCAGCGACGAGGAACAGGCGCTGTCGAATGCCACGGCGGGACCGGTGAATCCGAAGGTGTAGGCGATGCGCCCGGCGGCGAAGCTGTGGCCGTTGCCCAGTGCCCAGTGCGCGTCGGTCTGCTGCCGGGCCCAGTCGGCGTAGTCGTGGCGGCCGGTGATCCCCACGAACACCGACACGATCTCCGCCCGCGCCACGGCGGGATCGATGCCCGCGTGCGCCAGCGCCTCCCAGGACACCTCCAGCAGCAGCCGGTGCTGCGGGTCGATGGCCTGCGCCGCACGCGGGCTGATGCCGAAGAACTCCGGATCGAAGTCGAGCGCGTCGCCGATGAAGCTGCCGCGCGAGGGCAGCATGTCCCACTCGTCCTCGAAGGGCCAGCGCCGATGGAACGGCATGTCCGAGATGAGGTTTCGCCCCTCGGCAAGCACGCTCCAGTAGGCGTCGAGATCGCGCACTCCGTCGCCCAGCCGCAGCCCGGCGCCGACGACCGCGATCGGCCCGCTCGCGTCCTGCTGCGCCAGCTGGGCGCGCAGTTGCTTGATGGTCTGGGTGGCGCGGCGCAGCGCCGTGCCTTCGTCCGCGCGCGGGCTCGGGTTGTCCATGACAGTTCTCCTGATGTCCGGTGCCGTCAGGCAGTCGCCGCCTCGACCCCGGCGGGCGTGCGGACGAGTCGTTCGCCGATCGCGCCCGCCAGGGTCTCGGTGGTTCCGTAGGTCCACAGCAGCGTGGGTGAAAGCCGCAGCGCGAAAGCCGATTCCAGGCGATTGCGCATTTCCAGGCTCATGAGCGAGTCGAGTCCGAGCGCCTTGAACGGCGTGCTCGTGTCGAGTTCGGCGGGGGGCATGCGCAATACGCGCGCGGCCACCTCCACGATCTTGTCCCGCACCAGGATCTGGCGATCATCGGTGGTCGCGGCGGCCCAGGCGGCGTGGAATTCGCCACCGGTTCCGCCGGTTCGAGCGTCCGAGGCACTCGCGCGCAATCCCTGCCAGCTCTCCTGGGCGGCGGCGTCGGGGTAGGCGTCGAACCATTGGCGCTGGTCGAAGGACAGGTAGCCGACCACGGCGCGATCCTCGCAGAGGAAGGCGGTGAGCGCGGCCCAGGCGTCCTGCATGCCGAAGCTGCTCATCCCCTGCTCTGCCAGCCGCGCGCCCCGGTTCTCCTGTGCGGCAGCCAGGCCCACGTCCGCGAAGGGTCCCCACTGCACGCTCAGTCCGGGCCGGCCCGCATGCCGCCGGGCCAGGGCCAGCGCGTCGAGGTACGAGTTGGCCGCGGCGTACGCGGCCTGCCCCGGGTTGCCGACCAGCGCCGCGGCCGAGGAGAACAGGACGAACAGGTCCAAGGGGTCCGCGGCGGTGAGCGCGTCGAGGTGGCGGGCTCCGTCGATCTTGGGGCGGAGCACGCGGTCGAGCTGTTCCGCGTTCAGGCCGAGGATGGTGGCGTCGTCCAGGATGCCCGCCGCGTGGAAGACCCCGCGCACGGGAGGCAGTTCGGCACGAATCGAATCCAGTGCGGCAGCGAGCGATTCCGCGTCCGCGACGTCGGCCCGGTAGCTGTGCATCGCGGGGTGTCCCATCGGGCCCGGTGCGCTGCGGCCGATCAGGGCCACCGCACCCGCGCCGGCGTCGAGTAGATGTGCGGCCAGGCTGCGGCCCAGCGCGCCGTGGCCGCCGGTGATCACGTAGGTGCCGTGTGCGCGGAAACGACCGTCCGGCAGCGGCTCCGGGGCGATCTCGGTGACCGTTTCCGGATCGGTGAGCACCAGCTTGCCGATGTGGTCGCCCCGGGTCATGCGCTGCAGCGCGGGGGCGACGGCGGCGAAATGGTGCGCGGTGATCGGCAGCGGCGCGAGTTCACCGGCGCGGATTCGCGACCAGGCCGCGGCGAAGACGGCCGCGAAGCGGTCCGGCCGGCGCGCCATCAACCCCGTGAGATCGACCGCGGCGAAGCTGATGCCCTTCGCGAAGTGGTGCAGGCCGATTCGGCGATCGGCGTAGATGTCCTTCTTGCCCACCTCGATGAAGCGCCCGTCCTCGGCGAGCACCCGCATGCCCAGGTCGATGGCGACGCCGCCGAGGGAGTTGAGCAGCACGTCGACCCCGTGACCGCCGGTCACTTCCCGGATCTTGTCGGCCCAGGTCAGGCCGCGCGAGTCGAAGACGTGCTCGATGCGCTGTTCGCGGCGCAGGTACTCCCGGCGCTCCGCGGTGCCCGCGGTCGCGATGATCCTGGCCCCGAGACTCCGAGCGACACCGATGGCGGCCAGGCCCAATCCGCCTGTCCCGGAATGGATCAGGACCGTCTCCCCCGGTGCGAGCCGAGCCAGGACGGCCAGTGCGTACCAGGCCGTGGTGGTCACCATGGGCAGCGCGGCGGCGACTTCGAAGGTCATGCCCGCCGGGATCGGCTGTGTGTGATCGGCGCGCACGGTGAGATGCGATGCCATGGCTCCGAATCCGCAGCCCACCACCCGATCCCCCACGGCGCGGCCGGTCACGGCGGGGCCGACCGCGCGGATCACGCCCGCGCATTCGAGACCGAGCAGGTCGGGTGCGGCCGAATCGTCGGGGTAGGTGCCCGCGGCCTTCATCGCGTCGATGAAATTGAGTGCCGCCGCGTCTGTTTCGATCAGCACCTCGCCCACACCGGGCCCGCGCACCTCGAGCGGCCGGAAGCGCAGCCCGTCCCAGAAGCGGCCGGGGGTTCGGGCGAGCCGGAAAGGCTGGGCGGGGGTGCGCCACGGTCGCGGTGGGACGGACGGCTCCGGGCGCTCACCCCGTTCGAGTCGGCCCGTGTAGCGCTGTCCCGCCCGCAGCACCACCTGGTCTGCGCCGGTGCGCGCGAGCAGCTCGGCGGCGCAGTCCGCGAACCGGCCGTCCCGCTCCGGGGCGGTGCTGTCCCCGGGCGCGCCGAGATCGATGATCTCGGCCGACAGTTCGGGATGCTCGCGACGCAGCACGCGAGTGAAACCCCAGTACAGCGCGCCGCCGGGGTCGGGGCGCTCGGTGGCGTCGACGGCCTGCGCCTGGCTGGTCACCACGACAAGGCGCGGCGGGGTGGAAGTCGTTCGGGCGCATGTCCGTACGAGGTCGGCGAGTTCGGCCAGTCCCCCGCGCTGCGGGTGCAGGCCCTGCTGCTCGGCGGGTGCGAGGTACACCACGGTGCCGGCCGCTTCGATGACGGCGGCGACATCCACGAACCCGGAAGAACCGGGGGCTTCTGTAACCCCAACCGCTTCGACGGGGTCGAACTCCACGGTGGAGTCCGCCGCCGTGGCCGAACCGACAACTGTCGCCGAACCAGAAGTCCCGACGGCTCCGAGGGCGGGCGAACCCGGGACCGTCGTGGAGCCGGACGCCTCAGCAGCGTCGAGGGCCGTGGCAGAGTCCGGCACCATCGCGGAGCCGAGCACTGGCGCGGAGCCGAGCGCCGGCACGGAGCCGAGGGTCGTCGCAAATTCCAGGGTCGTCGCAGAATCGAGAGCGGTCGCAAATTCCAGCGCCGTCGCAGAGTCGAGAGCAGTGGCGGAGTCGAGGGCGGTTGCCTGCGCGCCGTGACGGCGCAGGGCCGCAACCAGTTCGGTGGTGTGGGGCACCGGGCCGATGATCGCGAACGACTCCGTCTTGCCGCTCGCGTTCGGGATGCGCGGGGACGGGCGCAGGTTCAGGACGAACTCGCGGTCATAGCGGCGGGTGGCGGCGGGGCCGGGGTCGATCGCGACGAGTTCGAGGCCGAGCAGGCGGGCCAGGGGGGCGCGGCCCGTGTCGTAGAGGTGGATGTCGGCGGTCGTGGCCGAGCGGCGGATCGCGTATGCCCAGGCGGTGTCCACGAATTCGGCCGGGTCGGCGTCCAGGATCAGTTCGGCGATGCCGCCGGGCAGCACGGTGTGCTCGCCGTCGAACAGCGGCAGTGCGGTCTGCATCGCGCAGTCCAGCAGGGTGGGGTGGAGTTCGCCCGGATGTGCCTGCGCGCGGGCACGGTCGCTGAGGGCGATCTGTGCCAGGGCCGCACGTTCGGAGCCGTTCCGCCAGTGTCGAAGTGCGCGCACGCCTCGGAAGTCGGGGCCGTAGGCGAGCCCGCGCCGGGCGCAGGCCGCGTAGAAGTCGGCGGGCTCGATGATCTGTGCGTGCGGGAGATCGGCCTCCGGGTAGGGCCGGGGCGCGGCCGGGTGGTCGAGGGTGTGCATTGCGCGACCGCGAGCGTGTACGGTCCAGCCCCCGGTGTCGGCCGACAGCGAGGCGATCTCGAAACTCACGCCGTCCGAGAAGTCCTGGCGCATTGTCACTTCGGCGTGCGCCGGGGAGGCTCCCAGCACCAGCTTCTCGATGAATCGCAGCCCCGACAGCGCCGCCGGGCGCGCACCGAGGTGGGTGCCCACCGTCGCGAGGGCGAGAGCGGCCATCATCGCCCCGGGTACCACCACGGCGTCACCGACGCGGTGATCGGTCAGCCACGACTGGGCATTCGGGTCGATCGGCGCCGTCGCCTGCCATGCCGTGGAGTCGATGGAGCTGGGCAACACCGGAACTCGCAGTGGATCGGCGGTCGCCACGGGCGCCGCGGCGCCCTCGGGGAGCCAATGCGACTGCGGCGTCAGCGGATACGGCGGCAGCTCGACATTCGCGCCGGACACCTCGTCCGCACCGGGGCGCAGACCGGCGACGAAGGCCCGGGCGAGGCTGCGTGCCATCTCCGCGCCCGGATCGCGGTCGCGATAGCACGACGGCAGTACGGCGGGCGGTACCGCGCGCGCGGCGGCGAGCTGCTCCACCGCGGGGAGCAACACCGGATGCGGGCTGATCTCGATCACATGGGTCACGCCGGCGTCGAACAACGCGTTCATGGAATCCGCGAAAAGTACCGGCCGGCACAGGTTCTCGACCCAGTACTCGGCACTCGGCTCGCTCGCCGCCACCGGTCGCACCAGCACCGTCGACATCATCTCGACCGAACCCGGCGCAGGCGAGACATCGGCGATTTCGGCGAGCAGCGGCGTGCGCAACTCCCCCATCCGCGGGCTGTGCGAGGCGTAGTCCACGTTCACCAACCGGCAGAAGATGCCGTCCGCGCCGAGTATCTCGCTCAGCGCCTCGATGGCGTCGGCGTCACCGGACAGCACGCACGAGGTCGGCCCGTTGTGCACGGCCAGCGCCACGTCATCCTCGAAACCCGCTATCGCTTCCGGGATCTCGTCGGCCGCGAGTTCCACGGCCAGCATGCGCCCGGTGCCCGCGACCGAGCGCAGCAGCGCGCTGCGCCGGGCCACGATCCGGGCGGCGTCGTCGAGATCGAGCAGGCCCGCCACTGCGGCCGCCGCGATCTCACCCTGAGAGTGCCCGATCACCACGTCGGGCACGATCCCCGCCCGCCGCCACATCGCCGCGATGCCCAGGGACAGCGCCCACAACACCGGCTGCACCTGATCGACCCGGTCGAGCCAGCCCGGTCCCGCGGCCCCGGAGAGCACCGCGACCGGATCCCAGTCCACGTGTGGCTGCAGCGCCGCCGCGCACGCGTCGAGCGTCGTGGTGAACGCCGCGTCCCGCCCGTACAGCGCGGCACTCAGCCCGTGCCACTGACTCCCCTGCCCGGGAAAGACGAACGCCGTGCGCCCGAGCTCCCGCGCCCGCCCGCTCACCACCTGCGGGGTCTCGGCCGCCGGATCGTCGGCGTACCCGCGCAGCGCCGCGGCGACCTCACCCGGCTCGGTCCCGAGCACGGCCACACGCAGCGGCAGGGCCGGAGCGCGCCGACCCAGCGCGGACGCGATCGCGGGCAGTCCGTCGGCTGCGGAGTCCAGCAGGTCCGCGATATACCGGCAGCGCTGCCGCAGCGCCTCCGCCGAATGACCCGACACCGGCACGAATCCCCGGACGGCCGAGACGGTGACGGCCCCGGCATCCGACCGTGCGACATCGTCCACGGCGCGAGCCGCGAAACCGGCGGGCGACGTATCCGGGGCCGCAACCACGGGTACCGCGGTGGAGCGGGCGGTGGTCGCCGCGCCGCGCAGCACCACGTGGGCGTTGGTGCCGCCCCAGCCGAAGGAGTTCACGCCGACGTAGGCATTCGGACCGGTCTCGAAGCCGCTGTGTTCCTGGGCGATTCGCAGGTTCAGGGCGTCGAACGGGATGTCGGGGTTGGGGGTCTCGGCGTGCAGGGTGGGTGGGATGCGGCCGTGTTCCAGGCAGAGGACGGCCTTCACCAGGCCCGCTATGCCCGCGGCCGCTTCGAGGTGGCCGATATTGGTCTTGATCGAGCCGATCGGGAGGGGGCCGGCGGCGGGGTCGCGGCGGGCACCGAGGATCTCCCCGAGTGCCTGCGCTTCGATGGGATCGCCACGGCGCGTGCCGGTTCCGTGCGCTTCGAGGTAGGCGATGCTGCCGAGGTCGAGTTCGCCGGGCGGGTAGGCCCGGCGCAGCAGATCGCGCTGACCGTCGAGGCTGGGTGTCACCAGGCTCGGGCCACCGCCGTCGTTGTTCACCACGGTGCGCTCGATGACGGCCCGGATCCGGTCACCGTCGCGCACCGCGGCGGACAGCGGTTTGAGATAGATCGCGACCACGCCCTCACCGCGCACGAAGCCGTCCGCGTCCGCCCCGAACGCCGCGCATCGGCCGCGCTCGGACAGTCCGCCGAAATGCGTCAGTCCGATCGAGACATCGGGCGCGAGAATCAGATTCACGCCCCCGACCAGGGCCGAGTCGATGTCTCCCGAGCGAATGGCGCGGACCGCCAGGTCGAGCCCGACCAGCGCCGAGGAGCATCCGGTCTCGACGGTCAGACTCGGGCCGGTCAGTCCGAGGAAGTACGACACGCGCGCCGCGATGACATCCAGCGCGGAGCCGACCGCACTGTGCTGGCTCGCGCCCAGCCCACGTTCCTTGCGCAACGTCTCGTAGTCGTGCCAGGACGCGCCGATATAGACCCCGCCGCGCGTCCCGCGCAGCGATTCGGCGGGCACGTGCCCGTCTTCGAGTGCCCGCCAAACCATTTCGAGCATCAGCCGCTGCTGCGGGTCGATGTCGGCGGCCTCGCGCGGGGAGATGCCGAAGAACGCCGCGTCGAACCGGTCCACACCCTCGAGGAACCCGCCGACCGCCTGGATCCGCCGGTCGCGGTCCAACGGGGCCTGCGCGTCCCAGCGCTCCGCGGGTACCGGCCCGATGGCCGTACCCCGCGCGGTCAGCAGTTCCCACAGCGCGTCGATGTCCGCGGCCCCGGGAAAGCGGCCCGACATGCCGACGATGGCGACGGGTTCGCTCGAGAGTGAGTTCATCGGATCTGTCCACCCCTTCGATTCACTCGGTTTCTCGCACGTCCGCGTGGGTGAAACGCACTGCGCCGCACCACAGCAGCGACTTCTCCAGCGACCCGATCGCGTGCTCCGGCGTCCAGGCCGAACCGCGCAGCACCGGCTGTGAGCGCTTGGCCCGCGCGGCCGCCCGGAAGACCGACGCCGCCGAGTCCACGGTCCAGCCCCGGAAGAAGTCCAGGGGCGCGGCGAATTGCCAACGGGCGGAGGCGAGTTTGCGGCCCAGGGTCAGATTGACCATGCGCAGCATGCCGGGCGACCAGTGGTCCATGGCCCACCAGCGAACGTCGGGCCGGCGCAGCGCGTCGCGCAGGGTCGCCACGTCGGCGGGTCGCAGGTACGGCAGCAGGCCCTCGGTGAGCACCAGCGTGTTCCGCGCCCCCGCGGTCGCCTCGTCGAGAAAGGCGGTCAGCGCCGCGGTGTCGGTGACATCGACCGTCCGGGTGATGCGACGGCAGTTCGGCGTCTCCCCCGCCAGCACCGACTCCTTGTATCCGAGCAGCTCGGGCAGATCCGCTTCGTACCAGTCGAGTTCGGCGGGCAGCGCCAGCCGGAACGGCCGGGTGTCCAGGCCGGCGGCCAGGTTCACGACCCGGTCGCAGCCCGCGGCGATCGACTCCAGGATGAGGTCGTCGATGAGTTTGGTCCGCACCACCGTGGGCCACATGCTCGGCCCGGTGGCGGTCATGGAGACGCCCTCCGGCCCGGCGAGCCTGGCCGCCAAAGGATCCCGGTACAGGGCGTCCGGGCGTTCGGATTCGATCGCCCGGTAGGCCGCCACCCAGCGGGCGGTGTCGGAGACATCGCGGATCGACGGTTCGGTCACGATTGGCTCCGATCCTGCGAAGACCCCTGGTCCGTCGCGATTTTCGTGGTGAACGAGTAGTGCTCGAGCGGGAAGTGCCCGGATCGCCACCGGGCGGTCAAGGCGGTCGTGGGCCGGAAGACCGGTGAGTCGCCGTGCTGATCGAGGAAGGTCGAGGTGGTGCAGGCGCCGGTGAGGAACACCGAGGTCGACTGCCGCCGCCGCATGTCCCGCACGAACTCGGCGTGCGGTTCCGCCTTGATCTCGACGCAGGTCGCGCCGCGCGCGTACATCTCCCGGATGCACCGGACGGCGTGCCGGGTGGAGTTCTCGATCATCGGGAAGTACAGGGAGGTGAAGGAATACGTGGTGCCCAGGACCGAGAAGCTGTTGGGCCATCCGGGCAGGGTCACGCCCTCGTAGGCCCCCGAGCGATTGGTCTCGTAGTAGTCGGCCAGATCCACGCCGTCGCGGCCGAGGATCGGGAACGGCGGGTTGGCTCCCCGCCCGAAGACCCGAAAGCCGGTGGCCAGCACGATGGTGTCGAGTTCGCGGTGCTCGCCGTCCGCGGTGAGGATGCCGGTCTCGGTGACGCGCACGATGGGGTCGGTCACGAGCTCGACGTTGTCCCGGGTGAAGGTCCGGTGGTAGTTGCTCGAGATCGACGGGCGTTTACAGCCGTAGCGGTAGTCCGGCGTCAACTGCGCGCGCAACCGCTCGTCGGGCACCTGTTTGCGCATGGCGTTCAGCGAGAGACGCTCGATCAGCCGCACCGTCGCCGGCAGCTTGCGGCGAAACGCGAAATAGGCGATCAGCTCGTGCATCACATCGATCTGGAAGCGGATCACCCGCAGGATCAGCGGCAGCATCCGGAAGACCCATCGCAGGGCGCGGGGCACCGGGAGGTCCAGCTTCGGCACGACCCATACCGCGCTGCGCTGGAAGACGTGCAGCCGCTTGGCGCGCTCGGCCACCGGCGGAATCAGCTGCACCGCCGAGGATCCGGTGCCGATCACCCCGACGCCGGCGCCTTCGAGATCATGGTCGTGATCCCAGCGCGCAGTGTGGATCACCGTGCCCGCGAACGAGTCCAGGCCCTCGATGTCGGGGGTCCGCGGCTGCACGAGCGGCCCGTGCGCCACGATCACGAACCGGGCCCGCACGGGCCCCGCGCTCGTCCGCACGTCCCACATGTGCTCGCGCTCGTCGAACGCGAGCCCGATCACCTTGGTGTTCAGGCGCAGGTGCGCGCGCAGCCCGTATTTGTCGACACAGCTCTCGGCGTACGCCTGGATCTCGTCGCCGGTGGGATAGGTGCGTGCACTGAGCAGGTTCGGCTCGAAGGAGAACGCGTAGCTGCACATCGGAATATCCACCGCGACATCGGGATAGGTGTTGGCCTGCCAGGCCCCGCCCACCCGGTCCGCCCGGTCGAGGATGACGAAGTCCTCGATGCCCGCGTCCCGCAGCCGAATTCCGGCGCCGATGCCGCCGAAGCCGGCGCCGATCACCGCGACCTCTACGCGGGTGGGCTCGGGGTCGCTCATCGTTCTGTCTCCTGAGAAGTTCTGTGCGCCGGCGGCTCCTGCGCCCCGGCGGGCGTGAGCCGAACGGCCCCGCTCCACAGCCTGGAGCGCTCTAGCGGGCCGATCGCGTGGTCGGGCAGCAACGCCGAACCGCGCAGTGACAGCGGTGAACGCCGCCAGCGCGCCGCGGCGCGGAACGTCGAGTGCGCCGCGTCGACGGTCCAGCCCTCGAAGAAGTCGAGACTGGACGCGAAATGCCATTTCGCGGAACCCAGTTCGCGACCGAGCGTGCGGTTGACGCCGTACCGCACGCCCGGTGACCAGTGATCCATCAGCCACCAGCTGATCGGCGACCGCCGCAGCAGCGTGGACAGCCGACCGACGGCATCGGCTGTCAGATACGGCAGCAGCCCCTCGGTCAGAACCAGCACCCGGCCGGCCCCGGCGGTCGCCTCCACCAGGAAGTCGGTCAGCGCGCCGGAATCGGTGAGATCCACCTGGGCGACGACGCGGCGGCAGTGTGCCCGTTCGCCGGCCAGCACCGATTCCTTGTAGGCGCTCAGCGCGGGCAGATCCGCTTCGTACCAGTCGATCTCGGCCGGGATCGGCAGCCGGTAGGGCCGGGTGTCGAGGCCTGCGGCGAGGTTGATCACCCGATCACAGCCCCGGGCCAGCGTGTCCAGGATCAGATCGTCCAGGAGCTTGGTCCGGACCACCGTCGGCCACATGGTCGTCGCGGCGGCCATGGCCGCACCGCGCGGGCCCGCCAGTGCCGCCGCGAGCGGGTCGCGGAACAGCGCGTCGGGACGAGCCGATTCGATCGCCCGGAACCCCGCCACCCAGCGGGCGGTGTCCGAGACGTCACGCATGAGCGATTCGGTCATGAGGCCGCGGTGTCCCCGATCGAGGTGAACGAGTAGTGCTCGATCGGGGAGTGCCGGGTGCGCCAGGCCGCCTCGACGGTGCTGGTGGGCCGGAACAGCGGCACATCGCCGTTCTCGTCGAAGTACCAGCTGTGCGTGCGCTCGCAGTGCGAACGGTAGAACAGCGTCTTCCCTTGGCGTTCGATCATCTCGGCCACGAACTCGCGGTAGGGATCCGGCTTGATCTCCACGGAGGTGGCGCCCCGGCGGCGCGCTTCGAGGATGCAGCGCACCACGTGGTCGACGCTGCTCTCGATGGTGACGAAGAAGGAACCCGTCATGGCGTAGAGACCGGGCACGGTGAAGTTGTTCGGCATCTGCGGCAGCGTCAGGCCCTCGTACTGTCCCTTGCGGTTGGCCACGATGAGTGAGCGCAGGTCCTGCCCACCGCGCCCGGTGGTCTTGAAGCGGGGCAGATTGGTCTCGTCGAGCGTCTCGAAACCCGTTGCCAGGATGAGGGTGTCGAATTCGTGGTGCGCACCGTCCGCGGTCCGCAGACCGGTCTCGGTGATCTCGGCGATGTCGGCGGTGACGAGATCGACGTTGTCGCGGGCGAAAGCCTTGTAGTACGTGCTCGACATCGACAGGAACTTGCAGCCGAACCGGTAGTTCGGGGTGAGCTTGGCCCGGGTCTCGGGGTCCGGCACCCAGCGCCGCAGCGCGAACTTGATGATCGATTCCAGGAAGGTCACCGACGCGGGGATCTTGTACCGGAACACCGCGTTGTAGAGGACTTCGAGCCAGAAGACCGCTATCCAGCGCGGAATGAACATCATGAAGGGCAGGATCTTGTAGCCGAACCGCAGCAGCGCCGGAAGCGGGAAGTCCGGTTTGGGCAGCACCCAGATCGGCGTGCGCTGAAAGACGTGCACCCGCTCGGCGATCTTGGCCATTGCCGGGATGACCTGCACCGCAGAGGATCCCGTGCCGATGACCCCGACCCGGGTGCCCGTCATGTCGTGCTCGTGATCCCAGCGCGCACTGTGGATCACCCGGCCGTTGAACCTGTCGAGTCCCTCGATGTCCGGGTACTTCGGCCGGCCGAGGCCGCCGTAGGCGATGATGATGAATCGGGCGTGAATGGGCCCCTGCGTGGTGTCCAGCCGCCAGTGGTGCTCGGCGTCGTCCCAGGTGGCCGCCAGCACTTCGGTATTCAGCCGCAGATGCGGCCGGACCCCGTACCTGTCCACGCACCTGTCGGCGTACGCCTTGATCTCGTGGCCCCGGGCGTACGCGTACTCCCAGTCCGGATTCCGCTCGAAGGAGAAGCTGTATCCCCAGACCGGAATGTCCACGGCCACATCGGGATAGGTGTTCCAGTACCACACCCCGCCGATGTCCTCGGCCTGCTCGATGAGCGCGAAATTCGTTATCCCGGCCTGGCGCAGCTTGATCCCGGCGCAGATGCCGGAGAATCCGGCGCCGATGACCGCTACCTCGAGCAGACTGTCATTGTCGGTCATTGTCGTCTCCTGACGAACTCGCGGACACGGCGGGCGAAAGCCCTGCCGAGCACGGTGATGCGACGGACCCGGGGTTGCGGCGGCGCGGGGGCCACCGCGAGATCCACGCCCGAGTCGGGCGCCATGAACATCGCGGCGGCGTAGTCCGCGAACAGGTCGGCGGTGGCGAAGTCCTTGCGGGCCAGCAACTCGTCCATCACCGCGCCCAGCAGTTCGGGATCGGCCCGCTCGGCGACTTCACCCATCACCTTGGGGTTCATGAACGGCGCGGCGTCGGCGACCGCCACCGGGTCGATCTTGGAGAGCATCGACATGGATCGGTCGGTCCGGTTGTCCAGCAGCGCCGCGCTGAGCGAACGGCCCAGCAGTCGCGGCGGCAGCACGCCGGTGGCCAGCGGGACCGCCACCCGCAGCGGCGCGAGCCGGCCGATTCGCGTCAGTCGCGCGTATTCGACGGCGTAGCGCTCGTGCAGGGTGGCGACCAGCCGGTCCCGCAGCTCCGAGAGGTCCTCGGCGTCGAGTGCTTCGAGGTAGTCGATGCGCGCCGCGTCCACGTGCAGCGCGTCGGCGAGTTTGCCCACTTGGATCCGGGTCGCGCGCTCGCTCATGCGCGCCGCCCGAGCAGCACCGCGCCCACGAGCGCGCGGACGGGACGGGGGCGGGCGGCGTTCTTGGCCGCCAGCTCCTTGCGCGCCAGCCTGCGATCGCGCTGCGGCGCGGTGCGCAGCAGCGACAGTAGGTCGGCGCACTGCTCCTGCGAGAGCGCCGCCAGGGCGGGTAGCCGAGCCCCGAGTTCCTGTTCCAGAACTGCCCGGGGGTCCGTGGTCGAATTCATCGTGATAGCCGTCCTTTGTCGCCGGGGACCTGGCGGGCCAGCGAAACCGCCAATCGCATCGCGCGATCCACGGTGCGCCGCCCGATCGAGTTGTTGCGCGCGAAATCGCCGGGGGCGGGCAGGATTTGACAGAGCAGCGGATCGGGCAGGCCGCGCCGCCGCCATTCGCGCGGATAGCCGATCGACACCTCTTCGAAGCGCACCCCGTCGAAATGATCGGTGCGGCGGATGTGCAGGTGCCCGTACACCACGCAGGCCACGTTGTACCGGCGATGCCAGTCCGCGGTGAGCTCGGTGCCGCACCACATCGCGAACTCCGACCGGAACAGCCGATCGGTCGGAGTGCGCAGCAGGGGAAAGTGATTGATCAGCACCAGCGGCAGCTTCGGGTCCACGGCGTCCAGCCGCTCGCGGGTGTAGCGCACGCGCTCGGCGCACCACTGCTCCCGGGATTCGTACGGGTCGCAGGCGAGCAGGTGCTCATCGGTGGCCAGGGTGCCCCTGGCTTCCGCGAGCGCCAAACCCGCTGCCTTGGTGTCGATTCCGCGCGGTAGGAAGGAGTAGTCGTAGAGCAGGAACAGCGGGGCCAGCACGGCGGGCCCGCCCGGGCCCTCCCAGACCGGATAGGGATCCTCCGGCGTCACCACGTCGAGCTCGCGGCAGGCCGTGACCAGGGCGTTGTACTTGCCCACACCGCGCAGATGTCCGGGATCCAGTGCCGTGGTCCACAATTCGTGGTTTCCCGGCACCCAGATCACCTTGGCGAACCGCTCGCGCAGGGCCGAGAGCGCCCAGCGGACGCTCTCGATCTTCTCCGCGACGTCGCCGGCCACGATCAGCCAGTCCCCCGGCGTGTTCGGCCGGATCTGCTCGACCACCTCGCGATTGCCGAGGTGGCTCACGTGCAGATCACTGACCGCCAGCAGCGCCGGCCCGTCGCCGCTCACGCCGTGTCCATCACCGCTCAGGCCGTGCCCGACGCCGCTCACGCAGCGCCCTCTGCCGCTCCCACCGCCGCACCGAGCCTGCCCATGGAACCGCTCAGGCGGGCCATCAGCTCCGCGGGCACCGGACCGCCGTCGTGAATGGCGGACAGGCGCTCGAGCAGCATCTCGACCTCGGCGATGATCGGATCGGCGAGTTCGGCGTCCTGCGGGGTGATCTGGTCCAGGACGTGCCGGGCCAGCAGGCTGACCGTCGGGTACTGGAAGATCACCGAGTTGGCGAGCTTGACGCCCGTCATGGCCCGCAGATGCGTGCCGAGCTCGATCGAGCTGAGCGAGTCGATGCCCATCTCGGTGAACTCCCGATCCGGCTGCACCGCATCGGGCGAGGAGTACCCCAGCACCATCGAGATCGGCGTCTTCAACAGCTCGACGACCGTCTCGTGCTGTTCGGCCGGGCTGAGTCCGGCCAGCCGCTTGGCCAGCTGCGTCGGGTCACCGAGCTGCTGGGTCGCGCGCGGCCGGGCGTGCAGCAGCGCCCGGAAGAACGGCGGCAGTTCGGCCACCGACTGGGCCACCCGCAGCAGCGAGAGATCCATGCCGATGGGCAGGACGTACGGCGCTCCGGTGCGGAGCGCGGAATCGAACAGACCCAGCGCCTCCGCGGTCGGAATGGGCGTGATGCCCATGCGGCCGAGGCGGGCGCGGTCCTTCTCGTCCATGCCGCCGGTATTGGAGGTGTCCTCGGCCCACCAGCCCCACGCCATCGCGGTGGCGGGGAGCCCGCGGTGGTAACGATGCCGGGCCAGGCTGTCCAGGAACACGTTGGCCGCGCCGTAGTTGGCCTGACCGGGTGCGCCGAATGTGCCTGCCGCCGAGGAGAACAGCACGAACATCGACAGATCCAGGTGCTGGGTGAGCTCGTGCAGGTACCAGGCGCCGTTGGCCTTGGCGGGCAGCACCGCGTCCAGGTGGTCGGTGGTGAGCGCGGCGAAGGTGGCATCGGCCAGGGTGGCCGCCAGGTGCACGACCGCCCCGATCGGATGCTCCTCGGGCACACCGGCGATCACCGCGGCCAAGGCGTCGCGATCACCCGCGTCACACGCGGCCACGCGCACGGTCGCACCGGCCGCGCCCAATTCGGCGATCAGCTCGTCCACACCGCCCGCGGTGGCGCCGCTGCGGCTGGTGAGCAGCAGGTTCCTGGCCCCGTAGGCGGTGACCAGGTGACGGGCGATGATGCCGCCGATCTTGCCGGTACCGCCGGTGATCAGGACCGTGCTCTCCGGATCGAACGCCGTGGGCCAGGTGAGCACCACCTTGCCGACATGGCGCGCCTCACCGAGATGGCGCAGCGCCGCGGCGGCGTGCCGCACGTCGAAACGGGTCAGTGGCAGCGGCGCGAGGACGCCGGCGTCGAACAGCGCCGACAGCTCGGAGAGCAAGCCGCCCAGCACGTTCGGTTCCAGTGCGCCGAGTTCGAAGGACGCGTAGGACACCCCGTGCTGTTCCCGGATCGTCGCCGGGTCGTGCACCGCGTCCCGGGCGATCTCCACGAAGCGGCCCGCCTCGGCGAGCAACCCGAGCGAGTCCCCGGTGAAGGCGTCGGGCAGCAGATTCAGGACGATGTCGACCCCGCGCTCGCTCGCGAACCGCTCCGCGAAGGCGGCGGAGCGGGAGTCGGCGAGGTGATCCTCGGCGAACCCCATGCCCCGCAGCACATCCCACTTGGGCTTGCTCGCGGTCGCCAACACCTCCAGGCCGAGGTGCCGCGCCACGTGCACCGCGGCCGTGCCGACGCCGCCGGTGGCGGCGTGCACCAGCACCCGCTCCCCCGAGCGGCCCCCGGCGATGTCGCGAAGTCCGTGCAGGGCGGTCAGATACGCCACCGGTGCGGCCGCCGCCTGGGCGAACGACCAGGCCCGGGGCATCGCAGCGAGCAGCCGGTGATCGGCGGCCGCGGTGCCGGCGATCTCGCCGAAGAGGCCGAATACCCGGTCGCCCGGCGCGAATCCGGTCACGCCCGCGCCGACCGCGCGCACCACGCCCGCGGCCTCGTGCACCAGTCGCGCCGGGGTGCCGGTGCCGGCGGCGACCCCGGTCAGCGCGACCGGGAACGACAGGCCCGCGGCTCGCTGCTCGACCAGAACCGTGCCGGGCGCGAGGTCCGCTCGGGTGTCGTCGTCGGCGACCTCGGCCAGCGCCACGTCGTCGAGATTGCCCGAGGCCGGAATGTCGAGCCGCCACGAACCGGACAGCTTGGCGCCCGCGGTCGCCGCCGCGTCGAGGCCGGAACGGATTCGCCTGCCGAAGAATTCGCCGCGGCGCAGCGCGAGTTCGGGTTCGTCGGTCTGCAGCGCGGTGGCGAGCTGGTCGAGGCTGATGCCGGCCTCGTCGAGGTCGAGTTGCAGGATCCGGTCCTGATGCTCGGATTGCGCGCTGCGCACCAGCGCCCACACCGTGGCCCCGGCCAGATCCGAGACGTCCTCCGCGGCCGCGACCGCCTGGACGCCGCGGCTCAGCACGACCAGCTTGGTCTCGGCGAAACGCTCGTCGGCGAGCCAGGTTTGGATGGTGCCGAGCATGTCGGCGAGTTCCGCGCGCACCGCCGCGCTCGGATGCGCGCCCGGTTCGGCGCCGGCCGAGTCCGCGACCCGGGACAGCACGACCACCTTGGGCGGCTCGGCGCCCTCGACATCCATTGCCGCATAGAGGGTTCGGAGATCCGGGTAGGTGACCGGAAGCGCGTCCCCGTGTACGCCCAGTGGCTGACCGCCGACGACGGCCCAGTCACCCGGGCGACCGGAGTAGCGCGCCCGCTGCACCGGGACGCTCAGCCAGTCGACGCCGAACAGCGAGTCCTGGCGTCCGGACAGACCGCGGGTGGCGAGCTTGGTGGTCGAGATGGTGCGCACCTGCAGCGTGCCCGCCGCCACGATGCGCCCGGTGCTGTCGCCCAGCACCCAGCGCAGGCGATCGGTGCCGGCCGGAGTCAGCTTGACGCGCAACGCCTTCGCGCCCACCGCGCGCAGCTCGACTCGCTCCCACGCGAACGGCAGCCGGATCGCGCCGGCTTCGGACGGGATCAGCGCGGCCGCCGCGGAGCCGGTCTGCATGGCCGCGTCCAGCAGGGCCGGATGCAGCCCGTACTTGTCGGCATCGGCCACCGCGTCCGGCAGCGCGACCTCGGCGAAGATGTCGTCGCCGCGCCGCCAGACCGCCTTCATGCCCTGGAAGACCGGGCCGTACTGGTAGCCGAGCGCGGCGAGGGTCTCGTAGGCGGGACCGGGCTCCATGGCCTGGACCGCACCGACCGGCGGCCAGAGTTCGAGGCCCTGGGTGTCGGTGTCCTCGGTGCGGGGCACCGCGGTGAGATGGCCGTCGGCGTGCAGGCTCCACTGACTCTGGCCGGGCGCGCCGTCCTTGTCCTCGGGCCGCGAGTAGATGGCCACCGAACGCCGCCCCGGCTTGACGAGTTCGCCCACCACGACCTGCAGGTGGATCGCGCCCTCGGCGGGCAGCGTGACCGGGGTGTACATGGTCAGCTTCTCGACCTGCGGCGCACCGAGCCGGTCACCGGCGTGCAACGCCAGCTCGAGCAGCAGCGCGCCGGGCAGCAGCACGTTGCCGTGCAGCGCGTGATCGGCGATCCAGGCGTGGGTCGCCAGGGCGATGCGGGTGCTGAACTGGAAGCGGTCCGCGCCGGGCAGTTCCACGACCGCACCGAGCAGCGGGTGCCCGGCCTCGGCCAGGCCCAGCCCGCTCGGCTTGCCGCCGCCCGAGCCGGACACACTGGCCAGCCAGTACTTCTGCCGCTGGAAAGCGTAGGTGGGCAACGGAATCGAGCGCACGGAGCCGGCCGGATAGATCGCCTGCCAGTTCGGTGAGACGCCCTGCACGTGCGCTTCGGCCACCGAGGTCAGCAGGCGCCGGATGCCGGCGTCCTCCCGCTTGAGCGAGCCGGTGATCAGGCAGGAATCGGCGAAGCCGCCCAGGGATTCGTGCATGGCGGCGGTCAGGACCGGGTTCACGCTCATCTCGATGAAGGCGTTGTAGCCGGACTCGAACGCGGACCGGAAGCCGCCCTCGAAGTTCACCGCCTCGCGCAGGTTGCCGAACCAGTAGTCCGGGCCCAGCTCCGCGGCGTCCAGCACGTCGCCGGTGACGGTCGAGAAGAAGGTGATGTCCGTGGCTCGCGCGGTGACCGGGGCGACGGCGGCCTCGAGCTGCTCGCGCAGCACGTCCACGTGGCAGGTGTGCGCGGCGTAGTCGACAGGAACCTGGCGCGCCCGCACCGCGTCCCGTTCACACCGCGCGAGCACCGCGGCCACGCTGTCCGCGCCGCCCGCGACCACGGTGGTGGACGGGGAATTGACGGCGGCGACGTAGATGTCGTCGATGCCCGCCAGTAGTTCGCGCACCCGCGCGACCGGGGCGTTGATCGAGGCCATGCCGCCGGTGCCCGCCAGTTCGCGCAGCGGCCTGCTGCGCAGGGTCACGATGCGGGCGGCATCGGCCAGCGACAGCGCGCCCGCGACGTACGCCGCGGCGACCTCGCCCTGCGAGTGCCCGAGCACGGCGTCGGGTTCGATGCCGAGCGAACGCCACAGTCCCGCAAGGGAAACCATCGTCGCGAAGAGCGCAGGCTGCACGACGTCGACGCGTTCGATCGACGGCGCGCCCGGCGCCTCGTTCAGCACGTCGGTCAGCGACCAGTCGACGAATTCCGACAGCGCCGCCTCGCATTCGGCGATGAGACCGGCGAAGACCGGGGACTCGGTCATCAGCTGCGCGGCCATGCCCGCGTACTGCGCGCCCTGGCCGGGGAAGACGAAGACGACCTGCCGTTCGGCGGCCTGGCCGCGAATCGGCCCGACCGGTGCGGCGTCGGCGACCGCGGCCAGCCCGGCCAGCAGGTCGACGCGATTGCCGCCGAGCACTACGGCGCGATGATCGAAGGTGGCGCGGGTGGTGGCCAGGGCGTGGCCGATCTCGCGCGAGCTGAATTCCGGGTTCGCCCGGACGTGCTCGGCGAGCTGGGCGGCCTGTTCGGCCAGCGCCTCGGGGGTCTTGCCGGAGATCGGCCAGATGGCAAGCGGCACTTGCCGGCCGGGCTCGACGGGCGTGATCGGCTGCGCCGGGGGCGCCTGTTCGAGAATGACGTGGGCGTTGGTGCCGCTGATGCCGAAGGACGACACCCCGGCCCGGCGCGGCCCGTTGCGGTCCGGCCACGGCACGCTCGAGGTGACCAGATCGACCGTCCCGGCGGACCAGTCCACGGCCGTGGTCGGCTCGCTGACGTTCACCGTGGGCGGCACGACCCCGTGCCGCATGGCCTGGATCATCTTGATCACGCCGGCGATGCCCGCGGCGGCCTGGGTGTGCCCGAAGTTGCCCTTGATCGAGCCGAGCAGCAACGGCTCGGCGGCCGAATGGTCCCGGCCGTAGGTGTCGAACAGCGCTTCCAGTTCGATGGGATCGCCCACGGGCGTGCCGGTTCCGTGCCCCTCCACCACATCGATGTCGGTGGGCGCGAGGTCGGCCGCGGCCAGGGCGGCGCGAATGAGCTTCTGTTGCGCGACCGCGCTGGGAACGGTCAGGCCCTTGGTGGCGCCGTCCTGATTCACGGCCGCGCCGCGCTGAATCGCGAGCACCTCGTGGCCCAGGCGCCGGGCGTCGGACAGTCGCTCCAGGATGAGCACCGCGACGCCCTCGGACATGCAGAATCCGTCGGCGTCGGCGGAATAGGGCTTGCTGCGACCGGCTTTGGAGATCGCGCCGTGCTGGCCGAGAGCGAAGAAGCCGGTCAGCGTCGACATGATCGAGACCCCGCCGACCAGTGCGAGCGAGCATTCGCCGGCGGTCAGCGCCTGCGCGGCCAGGTGCATGGCCACCAGCGAGGACGAGCAGGCGGTGTCGATGCTCATCGTCGGGCCCTGCAGACCCAGGATGTAGGAGACCCGGCCCGAGAGCACGCTCTGACTCACGCCCATGGCGACGTAACCGGGGTCCAGATCCTTCTGGCCCGGAATCAGGTAGGCGTAATCGCCGCCCATCGCGCCGATGTAGACACCGGTATCGGTGTCTTGCAGCGTCGTCGGGTCTATGCCCGCCGATTCCAGTGCCTGCCAGCTGGTTTCGAGCACCATCCGCTGTTGCGGATCCATTGCCTTGGCCTCACGGGGGCTGATTCCGAAGAACTCGGGATCGAATTCGCCCGGCTCGTCGATGAACCCGCCCATCGGCGCCATGGCGGCGGCCACCTCGGGCGATGCCATATCGGCCAGCTCCGTCATCGACCGGTCGGCCGGGAACTTGCTGGATGCATGCTGGCCGTCGATCAGGAAGCGCCATAGCGCTTCGGGTGAATCGATGCCACCGGGAAAACGGCACGCCATACCGACGACCGCGATCGGATCGTCAACGAGAACGTGATCAGCCACGACTGCCCCCATGCGGGTAGAGATGTCCCGTTCTGCATTAGAACGGGATTCAGAATTAGAGAGTTTCCAGTGCCCCTGCGGCAACCCAAAGCGCTTCTGCCAGATGGTCATTGCGCCGACGAGCGAGAAGGTACCGCATACCGGGAGGGGCTGCAACAGATCTCAGTTAATCTGAAGTACACGCAACTCGGAATCACTTGCAAATCACGGCCGGATGATGGAAGCTCGCTGCCACGCCCAGGCCGACACGGCCCGGGCGCTTGGCGCTCGCGTCCGTTCACAGGCGGGCGAGCTGGTTCGCGACAGGTTTGCTGATCGCGTTCTTCAGGAGGGGTAATGGCCGAATTCGAGGTCACGAGAGCGCTGGAAGCCAGCCCGATGCAGCTGTACTCGATCATCGCGAACACATCCACGTGGCAGGAGTGGTTCCTGATGCACGACGGCTTCCTCGAGCAGCCGCCCGAGCGGATGGCCGTGAATTCCACACTGGTGCAGAACATTCGCATGCTGGGCATGTCGCACAAGCTCGAGTTGACCATCACCGCGTTCAAGCCGCCGATGCAGCTGACCCTGTCCGGGCGCAGCGAGGTCGGGCTGGTCTGCGAATTCACCTTCGGAATCGAGCGTCGTCCGGGCGGCTCGCAGCTGACCATCGCCGGCAATTTCACCGGCGCGATGCTCAATGCTCAGCTCGAGCAGGTGATCGAGCGCGACGCACACAGCCAGTTGACCAATTCCATGAGCAAGCTGGCGACGTTGTCGCAGGTAGAAGCCTGATGACCGCGAATGCGCCGCTGCTCGAACTCGCGAATGTGGTGCGCGAGTACCGCATCGGCGGCGAGACGGTGCGGGCGCTGGACGGTATCAGCCTGGACATCGCCGGCGGGCAATTCGTCTCGGTCGTCGGCCCGTCCGGCGCGGGCAAGAGCACGCTCCTGCACGTGCTGGGGGCACTCGATGTCCCGAGTTCGGGATCGATTCGATTCCGGGGCAGAGAGATCGGCGCATTCGGCGATGACGAGCAATCCGAATTCCGCCGGCACCACGTGGGTTTCGTCTTCCAATTCTTCAATCTGCTGCCGACGCTGTCCGCCTGGGAGAACGTGGCGATCCCGAAATTGCTGGACGGCACCGGATTACGCGCGACCAAGCCCCGGGCACTGGAATTGCTGGATTTGGTCGGCCTCGGTAGCCGGGCCGAACACCGGCCCGGCGAACTGTCCGGCGGGCAGATGCAGCGGGTGGCACTGGCCCGGGCCCTGGTCATGGATCCACCGCTGATCCTGGCCGACGAACCCACCGGTAACCTCGATTCCAAGACCGGCGCCGCGATCATGGCGCTGCTGGCCGATATCGCACACGGCGATCACGCCGTGGTCATGGTCACACACAACGCCGAAGCCGCGAGCACCACCGACCGCGTCCTCACCCTGGGCGACGGTCGCATCGTCCGTGATGAGAGCGCCGCGACCGCGCTCGGCGCACCGGAACCCGCCGCGGCGGCGGTGGGTCACCCATGACGGCACTGATAGATCGCTGGCGACTGTTCAGCGTGCGCGAGTTCGCCGTTCATCGCGGGCGAACCATCGCCTCGACCACGGTGATGGCCGTGTCCGCCGCGTTCCTGGTCGCGGTGTTCGGCATCTTCGGTTCCCTGTCCGGATCGGTGAATCAGCTGATCGACGGCCTCGCGGGCAGGGCGACGCTGGAGGTTTCCGGGGTCACCGACTCCGGCCTGCCCGCCGCGGTGCGCGCGGACATCGCCGCGGTGCCCGGCGTGGCACACGCGGTGCCGATGCTGCGCGCCAAGGTGCCCAGTGCGGCGGGTCCCATGCTGTTGCTCGGCGCCGATCCGAGTGCCGCGGCCCTGGAAAGCGACCTACAGGAAGCGGTCGAGCGTCACCTCGGCACGCTGATGACCACCGCCAACGGAGCCCTGGTCGGCCCCGGCGTGGGCGTCGCGGCGGGCGAACGGTTCCGGATCGGTTCCGGCGAGGTGACCGTCGCCGCCGTGCTGTCCGGGCCGAAACTGGAGCAGCTCAACGGCGGTCACTACGTATTGACCTCGCTCGCGGTCGCACAGCGGGTCACCAATCGCAGCGGGCAACTCGACTCCGTCCTCGTAATTCCTGCACCGCAGGCGAATTCGGATGATCTGAAGGCCGCGATCACGGCGGCGGTCGCGGACCGCGCGCTGGTCGCGGAGCCGAGCCTGCGAGCCGTGCAGACCGGCGGCGCCCTGCGCATGCTGCGCTACATGACCCTGATGGGCGCCGCCCTGGCGTTCATCGTGGCGGCGTTCCTCATCTACACCGCCATGAGTATGGCGATAGTCCAACGGCGACCGGTCATTTCGATGCTGCGCGCGGTCGGCGGCCGGCGTTCCACCATCGTCACCGATCTACTCGTCGAAGCCGCCGTGATCGGGGTGATCGGCGGTGCGGCCGGCTCGGCGCTGGGCGTGCTGCTGGGCCGCACCGCGATCGATACGCTACCGCTGGCGCTCATGCAGTCGATCGAAGCGCGCATGACGTATTCGTTGCCGCTGTACGCGATTCCGATCGCCATCGCGGCGGCCGCGGGCACCAGCATGCTGGCCTCGGGCGTCGCGGCGTACCAGGTGTACAAGGTGTCCCCGGTCGAGGCGCTGGCCCCGGTCGGAGCCGGTGTCGCCGACCGCGTTCCGCTGCTGCTGCGCCTTTTCGCGGCGTGGGCCGCGATCTTCAACATGACGGTGGCGATCATCCTGGTGCGGTTGCACCTGGACGCCTTCGTCTTCTCGGGCGTGGCCCTGTGCCTGTTCTTCGGAGCCGGACTCATGCTGTGCTTCGCCCTGACCGGGTCACTGGTCGCGGCCACCTCGTGGGTCGCGCGGCGCTTCGGCCGGGCGGGCGAGCTGGCCGCGACCTCGCTCGAACGCGCCCCGCGCCGGGTGTGGGCCACCCTGATGACGGTGTTCATGGCGGTGGCGGTGACGGTGACGATCACCGGCGCGAACAACGATCTCCTCGGCGCGATTCGCGGTTCCCTGGGATCGACCGGCACGGTCGACGTCTGGGTGACCTCGCATCCGCCCGACGAGTTCCCGACCGGCCCGGCGCTGCCCGCTGATCTGGCGGCGCGCATCGGCGCGGTCCCGGAGGTGGCGAGCGTCAACGAGGGACAGGTCGCCTACGCGACCATCGGCGCGGAGAAGGTGATCCTGTACGGACTCGCCACCGGCAGCGTCAACCCGCTGTACGAGGGGCTCGACGCGGCGCTGCGGGCGGAGGTGGTCGCCGGGCACGGCATCGTGGTGTCCCGGGACATGGCCCGCGGGCTGGGCGTGGGCGTCGGCGACGAACTGTCCGTGCAGACCCCGCGCGGACCGCAGCGCACCCGCGTCGTCGGCGTCGTGTCGTACTTCTCGGCGATGACCGGGACCGTCGGCATGGGCCTGGACCAGATGCGGCAGTGGTTCGACCGCCCCGGCTCGACCATCCTGCAGATCGAGGGCGTCCCCGGCACGGACGGTGATCGGCTGCTGGAATCGGTCGCGGCCTTGGCGCCGCCGGGCATCCATGTCTATTCCGGCGCAACGTCATTGGCCAATGTCGAGAACTCGGCCAAGCAGGGTATGGCGGTATCGAACGCCGTATGGATGATCATCGTCCTGATCGCCGCGGTGGCCCTGCTGAACACCTTGACGCTGTCGGTGCTCGAACGCCGGCGCGAGATCGGGGTGCTGCGCGCCATGGGCGCGAGCCGGCGTCGCACGCTGCGCATGGTGCTCGCCGAAGCGGCGGGCATCGGCGTGGTCGGCGGGCTGCTCGGGCTGGGGTTCGGGCTGGCCAGTCAGTACTTCTTCGACGCCCTCACCCCGAACATCATGAATCTCGAGGTGGCCTACCGGCCGAGCCCGCTCGCGCTGGCCTTCGCGGCCGGTGCGGTGGGATTGAGTCTGCTCGGCTCGATTCCGCCGGCCGTGCGAGCGGCCCGGCTCAATATCATCGATGCGGTGAGCATCGAATGACACAGGGGGAAAACATGTTTCGCATCAGATCTCTTCGAGTGCGGGTTGTGATCGCGGCGGCGGCCCTGTGCGCGGTGACCGGTGGCGTGACCGCGTGCGGCGATTCGGGCGAGTCCGCGACGCCGGTCACCCGATCCAGCGCGGCGCCGGTCACCGACCAGCCGCCCATCCCGCTGCCCGGGGTCGCCGATCTGAACCTGGGCCTGACGCTGGCCCTTGACCCGAATTCGCCACGCGCCCAGGCCCTGGACGTGGTCCAGGGTTCGAATGCCGACCCCGAGTTGGTTACCAAGATGGCGCAGGCCGGGGTGAGCAACGGGGTGAAGATGACCGTTACGAGCGTGCGCTACGCCGGCAACGGCCTCATGGAGGCCACCGCGACCCTGTCCCTGAACGGCAAACCCGTCGAGGGCGAGGCCGTCATCCCCTTCGTCGCCGAGAACGGGCGCTGGAAGCTGCAATTGGCCTGGGCCTGCCAGATGCTGACGAACACCGGGGCCACCTCACCGGCCTGCACCTAGACCGCCGGGCACGCACGGGAACACCGGTATATTCTATTCCTGTCCGAAATATGCTGAACCATAATTGTTTTCGCACAGTCCTCGAGTTATTGCCGCACCAGAGCCAATCTCGGTGAGTGATTGGCGAGTCCTGCTGAGCGGAGGCATTACCCGGTATCGGTCGTGGGCTGGTAAGCCGCCCATACTGTCTCGCGGGTGAGGAATTTTTCTGATTCGCGGGCGAGATTCTCGCTCGGCAAAATGCTGTTCGTATTATTCGTGACCATCGGACTGGCCGCCGTCTGGGTGGGCGGCACGGCGGGGGGCGCGCCCGCCGCAGGGGGTCCGGCGCGCATCGATCTCCAGGGGGCGGTGAACGTACGGGATCTGGGGGGATATCGGACCTACGACGGGGCAAAGGTCAAGGCGGGCAAAATTATCCGGGCCGACGCGCTCGGGAAGCTGACCGACGCGGACGTGCAGAAGCTGGGCACGCTGCGGTTGCAGACCGTCATCGATCTGCGGGTGCCCACCGAGGTGCAGGCCCTGGGCGCGGACCGGCTGCCCGCCGGGGTGCCCCTGGTGGCCCGGCCCATCCAGGACAACGGCATGTTCGCCAAGATGTACCAGGCCATTCAATCGAAGGATCCGGTGCAGCAGCAGGCGCTGCTGGGTGACGGCAAGGCCGAGCAGATCATGCGCGACATGTACCGCAGCTTCTTCGACGCCGATTCGCTGGCCAAGTTCGGGCAGACCGTGAAGGACCTGTCGAACACCGGCACCGCCACGCTGTTCCACTGCACGGCGGGCAAGGATCGCACCGGCTGGCTGTCCTACGTGGTGCTGCGCGCGGTCGGCGTACCGGAATCGGTGGCGCGCCAGGACTATCTGCTGTCGAACCAGTACCGGGCGGCGGCCGACGCCGCGCTGCGGGCGCAGTTGAAGCAGGGCGGGATCATGCAGAACCCGGATCTGCTGATTCCGCTGCAGGAGGTGCGCGCCGAGTACCTCGATATCGCGGTGGCGCAGGTGCAGGAGCAGTTCGGCGACTTCGGCGACTTCCTCACCGACGGTCTGGGACTGGACGCCTGGACCATCGTGAAACTGCGGAAGAACCTGGTTTCCTGACCGATCACATCGAAGGACGGGCCCCGCGCACACCGCGTGGGGCCCGATTCGTGTGTGTCAGTTCACCTTCGAGACCCCGGCGGCGTCGAGCGCGGCCAGGTAACCGAACACCAGCGCCGGTCCGATGGTCGCGCCGGGACCGGCATAGGTGTGACCCATGACCGGGGAGCTGGCGTTGCCCGCCGCCCACAGTCCCTCGATGATCGAGCCGTCCGTGTGCAGCACCCGGCCGACCGTGTCGGTGACCAGGCCGCCTTTGGTGCCGAGATCGCCGGGCACCATCCGGGCCGCGTAGAACGGACCCTTGTCCAGCGCACCGAGATTCGGATTCGGCGCGTTGCGCGGATCGCCGTAGTAGCGGTCGTAGGCGCTGTCGCCGCGGCCGAAGTCCTCGTCCCTGCCCTGCTCGGCGAAACCGTTGAAGCGAGTGACGGTGGCGCGCAGCCGCTCCGCGGGCACCCCGATCTGCTCGGCGAGCTCCTCGAGGGTCGCCGCCCGCTTGACCGCGCCCTCCTTGAACCAGCGACCCGGCAGCGGCTGGCGCGGCGCCTGCCCCGCGAACAGGTACCGGTTGCGGTACCGCTGGTCGAAAACCAGCCAGGCGGGCAGGTTTTCGCCGACGCCCTCGCCCTGCCCGTTCTCGCCGCCGTACATGCGATGGGTCGCTTCGACGTAGGGCAGCGACTCGTTCATGAACCGCTCGCCGTGCTCGTTGACGATGATGCTGCCGGGCAGATTGCGCTCGGCCAGGCAGAACCAGGGCTGGCGCGGCAGCGGAATCGAGGGACCCCACCAGGCGTCGTCCATGAATTCGACCGCCGCCCCGAGTTGCTGGCCCGCGCGAATGCCGTCACCGGTGTTCGCCTTGGCGCCGACGGTCCAGTCGACGCCGATGGGCTGGCGCTGGTACTGCTTGCGCATGGTCTCGTTGTGCTCGAATCCGCCGGCCGCGAGGATGACTCCGCGCCGGGCGGTGAGTTCGAGTTCGGCGCCCTCGCGCAGCACGACCAGCCCGGTGACCCGGCCGTCGGTGGCGCGCAGTTCCACCAGCGGGGTGTCGAGCCACACCGGCACCTCGGCCCGCTGCAGACCCGCGCGCAGCATGGCGCTGAACGCCTGGCCCCGGGCGAGCAGATGCTGGCGCAGCACATTGCCTTTGAGCCAGCGGGCGGCGATCTTCACGCCTCGGAAGGGCGCGCGGGGGTTGCGCAGGCCCAGGTGCATCTGGCGGAAGTCGGCCTGGGTGGCGACGAAATTGCGCGGTCCCGGAATGTAATCCGGCTCCAGATTGGCCAGTTCGGCGCCGAGCTGTTTGCCGTTGTACGGCGTCGGCTCGACCGAACGGCCGTGCGCGCGACCACCGGGCGCTTCGGGGTAGTAGTCGGAATAGCCCGGCACCCACTGCATCCGGAGTCCCGCGTGCTCGACCAGGAAGTCGAAGACCTCGGGTCCGCGGTCGATGTAGGTGTCGATGCGCGCGGGGTCGACCTTGTCCCCCACGATGTGGTGCAGGTAGGTGCGCGCGTCCTCGAGGTTGTCGGCCGGGGCGTCGCGGCGCAGCGCCGAGTTGCCGGGAATCCAGACGCCGCCGCCGGAACGTGCGGTGGAACCACCCCAGTGCCTGGCCTTTTCGACGACGAGGGTGGACAGGCCGTGGTGCGCGGCGGCCAGCGCGGCCGCCATTCCGGCCGCGCCGGAGCCGACGACGATCACGTCGTAGGCGTCCGCATCGTTGTGCTGCATGACTGGTGAACCCCCAGGGTTTTCAGGTGGTGAAGGGTGAAGAGGACGAGATGTGGATCAGGCGCGCCAGCGCTCGTCGAGGACGGCCGCCAGGGCCCCTTCGACGCACACCAGCAGGGAGGCTTCGCGATTGCCGGTGGCGCGCAGCCATTGCAGGTAGCCGTATTCGGCGGCCGCCAGCATGAGGTGCACGAGCAGTCCGGGATTGCTGTCCAGGGCGGGATCGCGCGACATACGTTGCGCGACCAGCTCGACCAGCCGGGTGCGATGCTCCGGCGGAATGAGCGCGACGCGGTCCAGCAGGTGCGGCGCGGTGGCGAAGGCCGCGCGCCACTGTTCGAGTTCGGCGGCGGCCAGGGTGGTGGATCGGATCTCGATCGCCCGGGCCAGCGCCACGTCGGCGGATTCGGTGCTCGGCCGTTCCTCGAGCAGCGCGGCGATACCCGCGCCACCCTCGCGGACCGGGTCCAGCAGCAGATCTTCCTTGCTGCGGACGTGACGGAAATAGGTACTGGGTGAGATTCCGGCGGCGGCGGCGATCTGTTCGGTGGTCACCTCGTCGAAACCCCGCCGGGCGAACAGTTCGAAGGCCGCGCGCTGTATGTCGGCCCGAATCTGTCGTCGTTGCCGCTCCCGCAGGGACATCGGCACTCCTTGTCGCTGTCGCGCGACCGTGGAGTTGGTTGCCGTCCACGACGAGCCGCGCAGTGCAAGCATCTCCCTTTGTGACAGTAACTGTCAAGTCGAAACTTGCTCGCGGTTCGAAGGCGTCAGCCGATCCCCCGGGGCACGATGGAGTCGAAGGCGCTCAGGTCCAGGTCATCGGAGGCTTCGGTCCAGCCGACAGCCCGCAGCTGACCCGGGGATTCGATGCCCAGGGCGTCGTGCAGGCCGATCACCACCGAGCGGGCCAGTTCCTCCAGCCGCCCGCGCGAGATCGGCCACAGCAGCGAGCGCCGCCAGTTCTCGATTTCGCGGCGCAGGGCGGGCGCAGACCAGCCCAGGTCGCGGAGTTTCTGCGCGGCGGCTTCCGGAATCGGTTCCGCGAGATAGTAATTGCCGGTGAGTTCGGCGGAGAGCTTGATATCGAACTGCTGGAATTGCACGTAGCGATTTCCGGTGGCCGCGATGATCAGCGTGGCCCGGGACGGCAATTGCGCCAGACATCGTGCCAGTGCCAGCGCGAACGCGTCCCATTCGGTGGTCACATCGCGCTCGTTCTGTTCATCGCCGCGATCCTACGCCGTCGAATCATCCGGGGCAGCGAATAGTTCTGGCGCGCTTGGTGATCGAATCGAGTCGGCTGTGACGGTTGCCACCGCGCCGAGATGATGAGAAGATTCGACCGTATCCCTCTCATCTTGTCGGAGACCGGTCCCGCCGGAGCGTGGCGCTCCGGCAGGACCGTGATCAAAGGAGATCACCATGACCGCCGCCGTAGCGCCGATCGAGCACGCGTCCGGAGCCGGCCGCCCCGAGCGCCAGGTCTTCACCCCCGGAACTCGCATGTGGGAGGACACCGGGCTGATCACCTTCTCGCTCACCGCGGGGTCGGCCTTCCTGCTGCAGACGATGGAACCGAGTATCGCCGCCGTCGTCGACGAGCACTCCAGCTTCCGCACCGACGCCCTGGGCCGGGCCGCGCGCAGCGTCGCCTCGGTGATGATGTGGATCTACGGCGGGGAGGAGGCGCTGGCCGAGGCCGCGCGACTGCGGTCCATGCACGCCACCCTCAATTCCACCGACGGCCAGGGCCGCAAGCACCAGGCGCTGGCCTCGGGGCCGTGGGCCTGGGTGCTGCACACGGCCGTGCACGCCTTCGTCGAGGGCAACAAGTACTTCTCCGACGACAAGCTCACCGACGCCGACAAGGAGTCGTACTACCGCGAGGTGGTACAGCTCATGCGCAATTTCTCGGTGGCGCCCAAGGAGATTCCCGCGACCTACGCCGAGTGGGAGCCGTGGTTCTACGACCAGGTCGAGAACCATCTCGAAGTGACGAACGTGGCCTACGACTACCTGAAGGTCATTCAGACCCTGGCCCCGCCCAAGCAGGTTCCGGCCGTGCTGCACCCGCTGTGGAACGTGGCGGCGACCCCGCTGGGCAAGATGCAGTACTTCTTCACCGTCGGCACCACCCCCGAGATCATTCGCGAGAAGCTCGGCCTGACCTGGACCGCGAGCGATGAGCGCAAGCTCAAGGCACTGGGCTGGGTCATCGGCCGCACCGTGCCGCACCTGCCCGAACGCGTCCGCTACTTCCCCATCGCCTACGAGGCCCGTCGCCTCGAGCGCGACCGCGCCCGCCTGCGCAAGATGATCAACCTGCGCCCGGTGTAGCCGCCGGCCACCCCGATTCCTGGGGCTGGTTCGCGGCCACGGGAACCGGCAGGGTCAGATGGTGATCATGCGGATGGTGTTGTGGCGCGCCCTGGTCGGACTGTTACTGGTGCTGGGGGCACTGGTGGCGCCCGGGCAGGCGGCGGCCGAACCCGGCTACCAGTGGCGGCAGGAGTACATCACCACCCCGGACGGGACGCGACTGCACGTGGACGTGCTGCGGCCCGCCGGCATCGCCGACGACGTGCGGACCCCGGTCATCATGACCGTGAGTCCGTACCGCGCGCACCTGGCCTACCTGACCCTGCCGCGTCCCGAGGGCGGGCCGTCGGTGGAGAACCTCCAGGTCGATACGTTCCTCGACGCCGGATACACCTATGTGATCGCGGACCTGCGCGGCTTCGGCGGCTCCAACGGCTGCCCCGACTACGGCGGCCCGGGCGAGCGGCAGGATGTGAAGACCGCGGTGGAATGGGCCGCGGGACAACCCTGGTCGACCGGCAAGGTGGGCCTGCACGGCATCTCCTACGAGGGCTGGACCGGGTTCATGGGCCTGGTGGAGAAGCCGGTGGGCCTGGCCGCGGTGGCATCCTTCGCACCGGTGGTCGACCCGTACTCCTACCTGTACATGCAGGGTCAGGCGTGGAAGTTCTCGGGCAAGCCGATCACCGAAACCGGTATCCGGCCCGGCGATCTCGCGGGCATCGAACATCTGCTGATCGCCACGACGCCCGCGCACTGGGAAGATTCGGCCGAATACCGCACCAACGCCGTCACCATCGATCCGAGCTGCTATCAGGGCTACCTCGACGGCATCATGAACCACGACGGCGCCACCGAGTTCTGGCGCGATCGCGACATGGTGGAACGCCTGCGGGGCAACACCATTCCGCTGTTCCTCGGACAGGGATTCCTGGACTACAACACCCGGGCCGATCGCGTCTTCGAGGTGTGGAACGCGCTCGGGCCCGGTGAGCACAAGGCCTGGTTCGGGCAGTGGGGACATCGGGACTGCGCCGCCAAATGCGGGCGCTCCACCTTCAACGAAGAACTGCTCGCCTTCTTCGACAAACACGTGGCGGGCAAGGACGTGACGGTCCCCGGACCGCGAATCACGGTGGGGCAGTTCGACGGCGGCTGGCGGTCGGAAACCGCGTGGCCCCCGGCGGACAACCGATCGGTGACCGTGGATCTGAAGACCGGCAGCTACCTCGACCGCGGCTTCGTGACCGGGCCCGATCGCGAGATCTGGACCGTCACCCAGCCGCTGGCGCGGGACGAGCACCTGGCGGGCGCGGCCTCGGCGACGGTGAGCCTCGACGGGCCGAGCGGAGCCACGGTCGCGCTGGAGCTGTACGACATCGACCCCGCCGGGCGGGCCACCGTCATCACCCGCGGCATCGCGCCGGTCACCCCGACCGCGCAGGTGCGCATGCTCGCCCAGGACTGGCCGCTGGCGGCCGGGCACCGGATCGGGGTGCGGATCACCGACGTGGTGGACGACATGTGGACCCACACGCCGACCCTGTCCCGGGTGACGGTCACCGCCGCGCAACTGCGGCTGCCGCTGCTGGGCACGGCGCGCGCGGCGGATCTGCCGGGCACCATGGCGGAGGGCATTCCCAAGTGGCGCGCGGAGAAGGCGGTCACACTGGCACCGGACCTCATCGCGAATACTCAGGTGACCGCCGACTTCCCGCCCAGGACAGGTGACAGATGACCCGGACCGCTCCCGCCGCCACCACCGTGGACGACGCCACCGCCGAACGCCTGGCCGTCGCGCTGCGCTGCGTGACGGTCTCGCGCGAGGACGACTCCGCGACCGACCACACCCAGTTCGACCGGCTCGCGGCTCATCTCGAGGAGTCGTTCCCGCTGGTGCACGCGCGGCTCGAGTGCGAACTGTTCGGCCACAGCAGGCTCTATCGCTGGCCGGGCAGCGCGGACACCGATCGCACGTCGGCGATTCTGCTGGCGCACATGGACGTCGTGCCCGTCGACGATCCGGATCGATGGACGCATCCGCCGTTCTCCGGAACCGTGGACGCCGAATTCATCTGGGGGCGCGGGGCGATCGACGACAAGAGCCGGGTGCTCGCGATCCTGGAGGCGGTGGAAGCCGCCCTCGCCGCGGGCGTACAGCCCAGGGACACCGTGTATCTGGCGTTCGGGCACGACGAGGAGGTCTTCGGCGATCAGGGCGCGGTGCGGATGGCGGCGCGGCTGCGCGAGGCCGGGGTGCACGCGGAGCTGCTGCTGGACGAGGGCGGGGTGATCACCACCGGGGTCGCCGACGGGGTGGACACCCCGGTCGCCACGATCATGGTGGGCGAGAAGGGATATGCCACCGTGCGGCTCTCGATCGCCGCGACCGGCGGGCACTCCTCGATGCCCGGCCGCCAGACAGCGGTCGGGCAGCTGGCCCGGGCGGTGGCGCGGGTGCAGGACCATCCGTTCCCGCTGCGCCTCACCCCGGTCACCCTCGACATGCTCACGCGGCTGCGCGATGTCATGAAGGAGCCGCGCCGCAGCCTGCTCTCGATCGCCCGGTTCGTCGCGCCCGCGGTGACCCGCATCATGGCGGCCCGTCCGCAGTCGGAAGCGCTGGTGCGCACCACGACCGCCCCGACCGTCATCCGCGGCGGCGTCAAACCCAATGTGCTGCCGCAGAAGGCCGAAGCCTTCGTGAATTTCCGCATCCTGCCCGGTGATTCGGTGGCCGACGTACTGGCGCACTGCCGCAAGGTGATTCGGGACCCGGAGATCACCGTAGAACTGGCGGGCGCGTCCTCCGAGCCTTCGGCCACCCCCTCCGCCGGCCCGGTCTTCGACCTGGTCGCCGCCGTCGCCGAAGCGACCGTGCCCGGCATCGCCGTCACCGTGGGCCTGGTCCCGGGTGCGACCGACTCCCGGCACTACGACGACCTGGCCGGAACCCGCTGCAACTTCGCGCCCATCATCCTCACCGGCGCGGACCTGGAACGCATCCACGGCAGCGACGAACGCATCTCCCGCGCGAACTACGCCCGCCTGATCACCTTCAACCGGCTCCTGATCGACCGGCTCGCCGCGCCCCGGGACTGACCCGGCTGCCGATCGACCGGCCGGCCTCCCCCCGGACCGGCACTGGCGGGTGTCGCACCGGAAACCGGATCTCCGGCCCGTCGGCGCTGACCACTCGGGCGGGGTTCGGCGAGTGCGGGCGGTTGGGCGGTGGTTCGGGGGGCGGTGCGCGAGAATGGCTCGGCCGGGCTCGACAAATCGGGCGAACCGCGCCGATGGGCGGGCCGGCGGCGGCGACCACCGAACCGAGAGGGACGAGGATGACCCGGAACGAGACCGGCGAGCTGCAGGGCGCGGGCGGGCGCGTGTACTGGCAGGCGTGGCTGCCCGAGGGCGAGCCGCGCGCGGTGGCGGTGATCGTGCACGGCTACGCCGAGCACTCCGGGCGGTACGCCCACGTCGCGGCGCGCCTGAACGAGGCCGGGTTCGCGGTCTACGCGCTCGACCACATCGGGCACGGGCGCTCGGCCGGCGGCAAGGCGAACGTCGAATCGCTCGACGGGGCCGCGGACAACGTCGGGGCGCTGCTGCGGCTGGCCACCGACAAACATCCGGGGCTGCCGCGCTTCGTCATCGGACACAGCATGGGCGGGCTCACCGTGGCCTACTGGGCCACCCGCGCGCCCGTCGAGGTGAACGGCATCGTGCTGTCCGCGCCCGCGATCGTGGTGGACGCGGGCAACGCCGTGCAGAAGCTGCTGGCCCCCGTGATCTCCAAGCTGGCCCCGAATCTGCCGGTGGTGAAGCTGGATTCGTCGCTGGTGAGCCGCGACCCGGAGGTGGTGCGCGCCTACGACACCGATCCGCTGGTCTTCCACGGCAGCGTGCCCGCGCGGACCGCGACCGAGATGCTCAAGGCCGGGGAATTCGTGCAGGCGCACCTGGACCGGCTGACCGTGCCGGTGCTGCTCCAGCAGGGGCTGGCCGACGGGCTGGTCTCCCCAGTCGGCGCGGATCTGGTCGAGCGGGGTGCGGCCTCGGCGGACAAGACGGTGCTGCGCTACGACGGGCTGTACCACGAGATCTTCAACGAGCCGGAGCAGGACAAGGTGCTCACCGATACCGTGCAGTGGCTCGAGGCGCACCTGCCCGCCTGAGGTTTCTACCCTGTGCGGCAACGCTGTTCGGGTGCTCGACGCACCCGGACGGCACCCGCCGGGCCGGACACCCGGCGGCGGTGACTCGAGTGTGCGGCGCCATCCGAACGCTCGGGCAGCCGACCGCGCCGGCCGGTGGCCTCGCGCAGCCGGGCGCGGGCCGGACCCGCGAGTTCGCGGAGGGCGGGTTCGAGGTTGCCGTAGGAGTCACCGCTGTTCGTCGTGCGGCAGCCTCGTGTGCGTGATCCGTTGACATATCGATACTTTCGGTACGCGTCGCGCGACCTACCCGTACGTGCTGAGGCAGGCCGCATCGCCGTCCAGGACGCCGGTGCGGAACGCCTCCAGCCGGACGAATCCGCTCGCCACCACCGAACCGTTCACGTCCGCGGCGGCCAGCCCGTCGGCCAGCAGGCCGGAGACCGCCTCGTCGAGATCGTCCGCGGACAGCCGCAGGTCGTTGCCGGGCTGACTCAGACTGGTGGTGAAGGCCCCCGACAGGCATGCCGCGCGCAGTCCCGCGGTCTCCGCGCCGGTGAGGTCCAGCTTGCGATCCTGTTGCACCGCAAGGGTGTACCGCGAGATGAAGACCACGAAGGCGCTGTAGTCGCCCACGACCGTCGAGGCCAGCAGTCCGCCGTCGTCCCGATCGCGGGCGCGCTTGGCCAGCTCCGGAACGTCCGCGCCGATGGTGTTGGTGGACGGGCAGAACGACACCGGTTCGGTCGCGGTGATATTCGAGCAGCGCCCGCTCACCCCCGCGTAGTCGTACACCGGGGCCTTGCCGAGCGGGAACACCCGGGCCAGCGACTGCGTCAGCAGATCCAGCGAGGCCCGGTTCACCGGCAACTGGGTCTCCTGTTCGCCGGGCAGGAAGCTGGTGGGCAGGGTGCCGCGCCGCTGCGCCAATTCCTCGCGGGAGATGCGTTTACACGCGTCCGCGCCTTCGGTGTAGCCGATCTGCACGGCCGTGACGCGTTCGAAGGCGGTGCCGTGTTCGTCACCCGCGCCACCGGGTTCCTGATCGCGCACCGCGATGGTCGCGCCGAGCACGTTGTTCAGCCCGTCGGTGGTGTTGATGGTGAAGTGGCGCGAATCGCCCTCCGCCACATGCCGAATGAACACGCCGGCGAAACAGTCGGCCTGCTGTTCGCGCACCACCGTCGGGGTGAGCACGCCGTTGAGGCGGGCCTGGTCCTGCAGCGAATGCCCGTACTCGTGCGCGATCACCATCACCACGGACATGGGGCCGAACTTGCGGATCAGTTCCGGGAGCAGGACGCCGCGATCCCAGCCGATGGATTGATCGACCCCGCAGTAGGCGGCGTTGATCTGCTGAAAAGTGCTGTCGCGGCAGAAGGTCGGCGATTGCGCGCGGGCGGCGGTGGCATCCCAGGACAGGAACTTGCCGACGGGAGTGAATGCCCCGGGCAGGGTCCTGGCGTACTCGCGCTCCCAGTACTCCCGCAGATCCGACAGGGCGTTGAGGACGAGTTGATCGACCGGGCCGCCGTCGCCGTTCGCGGCGGTCAGGGTCGCGTCCTGGACGCCGGAGCGCGGGCCGCTGGGTCCGGTGGCCGAGGCGGCGCCGTCCAGCTCGAAGGGATTGTCCACGCGATCCGAAACCCGTTGTGTGCCTGGAACTCGCACCGACTCGCAGCCGGTGAGCGCCAGCCCCGCCAGCAGCAGGACCGCGGCCAGGGCCGCCCGGCAACGCGATACGCGCATCTCGCCTCCCGAGGAAAGCCCCGGACCGTATGGTCCGAATCTCGAGACGGCGGGGTTCGGCCGCCTCCCCGATTACGAGTATCCGCCCCCGGAGTCACTCGAATGCGCGATCTCGCAATACTCGAGAGCGAAGTCTCATCGTGCGAGGGCGGGTTTCGTTCTCAGAGACGCAGTTTCGCGATGACCGCGCGGTGGTCGGTCTCGGGAATGCTCACCGAATGCACCTCGGTCGCATGGCCGTCCGCGACCAGTACCCGGTCGATGCCGATGAGCGGGAAACGACCCCACGCCTGATTGTCCGGCCAGGTCGGCATCGCGCCGACGCCGACCAGTTCGGCGGCATCGGCATACCTGCCGCGCAACAGATCCCGGAACGCGGTGTGATCGTAGGTGGCGTTGAAGTCACCGCCGACGATGACCTTGCCCGGCTGCTGATCGAGGACGTCGCGCAGTTCGCGCATCTCGGCCTGCCAGGCGGGGTAGTTCAGATTCGGCGGGACCGGGTGGAACTGGAACACGGTGATCGGCCCGCGCTCCGGATGCAGCATGGTGGCGCGAATGCTGTGGAGGGAGAACCGCGGAAGCCTGCTCGCGTCCTGCAGCGGGTACCTGCTGTAGACGCCCGAACCCTGGCCGCCGGCGGCCGGTTCCACGTAGTAGTAGGGCAGTTCGGTTTCCAGGCCCGCCGCTTGGAGGCGGGCCAGGGCCTCGGGGGTGAGTTCGGCGAGGGTCAGAACCTCGACGCCGTTCTCGCGTACCTCGCGCACGATGGCGTCCGCGTCGGCGTGCCCGAACAGGATGTTCGACTGCATCACCGTGACGTCGATACCCGGTGGCGCGGTGCCGTCGGGCACCAGCATCGGGAACTGCGTCCAGAGCGCGGCGGCGACTGCGGCCGCAGCTCCCGCCGCGGTGCGCCATTGCCGCGCCGCCAGAAACAGCGCCACCGCCACGACGGAGCCGAGCATGAAGAAGGAGGCGAACGAGGCGGCCAGCACAACGTATTCGGAACGCCACGAGGTGTAGTGCAGGACGATGCCGGTCACGCCGATGACGAGGGCGAGCCAGCCCAGCACCAGGGCCGTCCGGGCGAGAATGCCGCGGCGACGGGACGGGTTCGCGGGCGGCGCGGACGGGGGTTCGGCCGGGGCGCTCACGTCGGCACGCTCGGTCGGCGCGTCGGCGGGCCAGCGGCTGCCTCCGCCCGAGAAGACGTGCGCGGCAACCAGTTCCGCGCCCACCCTGGGCAGAACGGTGGTCGTCATCGCGGCGTTGTCCGCGTCGGCGGCCGGCCGGGGCGTGGCGTCCGGAACACCGGCGATCGGCAGTCCGGCCAGGGCCTGCTGGGCCGCGGCGGCCAGCTCGCCGCACGAGGCGAAGCGGTGCTCCGGGTCCTTGGCGAGGGCGGTGGTCACGACGGTGTCGAAGCCGCCGGGAAGCTCGGACCGGCTGGAAGTGGGTTGCGGGACAGGCAGATTCAAGTGCCCGTGCAGCAGTTGGCCCGGACTCTCGCCCGCGTAGGGCGGGTTGCCGGTGAGCAGGTGGTAGAGGGTGCCGCCGAGCGCGTAGACATCGGTGCGGGCGGAAACGGCGGTGCGGGCCTCGAATTGCTCCGGGGCGGCGTAGCGCAGGCTGGCGTAGAGCTGGCCGGTGCGGGTGGCCTCGCCGACATGGTCGAGCACCTTGGCGATGCCGAAGTCGGCGAGGAAGACCTCCGCGCCCGTGCCCGAGGCGAGCAAAATGTTGGCGGGCTTCACATCACGATGCAGGACGCCGGAGGCGTGGGCGCGGTCCAGGGCTTTGGCGACCTCGGTGACGATGCGCACCGCGCGCGCGGGCGGCACCGGGCCCCCGGACAACACGGCGGACAGATCGGTGCCGTCCACGTACTGCATGGCCATCCACAGTTGCCCGGCCTCCTCGCCGCGCGCGAAGACGGCCACGATGTTCGGGTGCGACAACCGCGCCACGGTGTCGGCCTCGCGCAGGAAACGCGAACGCACATCGGCGTCGTCGGACACGGCGGGACCCAGCACCTTGAGCGCGATCATGCGCGGCAGGTCCCGGTCGTGCGCGAGGTAGACCTCCCCCATCCCGCCCGCCCCGATCAACCGCTCGATTCGATACCCGGCGAATACCTGACCCTGCGCCAGCACCCGTCCCACCGCAACACCTCCACCTGATCGCCGCCCCACCCTACTGCACAGCCCGGGCACTGACCTGCGCGTGAAGTACTGCGGCCGAGGTGCGCGACCCACCTCGCGGTGTCCGATCGCCGCATTACCCCCGCCCGCGTTCTGCTGCCGCGGGCGGATCGACCGCTGCGCCGCCGGTGCCGTTGGTCAACGGCCGATCGGCCGAGTACCCGGGCTTACTCCCTCGAATCGGGCGTCGACGCGGCACCCATTCCTCGATCAGCGTGCGGCGGTGGCGCTGTGGCACCACGGGCGCAGGTCCGCGCATGCCGGAACAGCGCCCGCGCGTGCGAGGATTCTCCCCATGCACGAGGAGGCAATTCCGGTTCTGCGCGTGGCCGACGCTTCGGCAGCGGTGCGCTGGTACGAACGTCTGGGCTTCACCTTCCGGTGGGAGCACCGCTTCGAACCCGCGTTCCCCGCCTTCGTAGAGGTCGCCCGCGGCCCGGTCAAACTCTTCCTCTCCGAACACGAGGGCGACGCCCGCCCGAACACCCTGGTCTACCTCCGCGTCCGCGACATCGACACGGTGGCAACGGAGTTCGGCGTGCCGGTCGAAACCGCGCCCTGGGCGCGCGAGGTGGAGCTGACCGACCCCGACGGCAACCGCCTGCGGATCGGCACACCGTTCGAACAGGAGTGACGGCCGGGCGGTGATGCAGCGCCAGCCGACCTCCCACGGCACCGATCTCGGCAATTCCGCTGCCCGCAACGGCTATCCGATAATTCGAACGCTGCCGCTCCTTGGCGAGCCCTCCCACTTCGACGATCACCTGACTCCGGTTGTGCCGCTGAAAACTGGCGCACACGGTCCAGCCGGGCGCGTGGGCCAGGTTCGCCGGTGCCACTCCTCGCTCGCCGATGCCGAACTACCGGCCGCCCGGACTGCCGCGCGATCTGTTCGACGTGGTGACCGGGCCCGGCACGGTGGTCAGCACACTCACCGAACTCGGCGATACCGTCGGCCATGAGTGGCTGGATCGCAGTTCGCGAACGACCTTCGTACATGGCACCACCGTTTGGATGGGCGCGCCCAGGATCGCCCGACGCTGTCGGCGCGCGGAGAGGTGGCCGGCGCAAGGAAGTCCGCGGTTGGGGTCGTGAACGAAACACCGGGTTGGTGGGGGGGAACCCGGCGGGTGTGGGGCGCGTCCTAGTTGGTGATGGAACCGGTGTGGGGAGGGTGGCGTGGCGGAGGACGGGTGGCGGGAGCGAGCGCGGCGGGCGCAGGCCGGGGCCGAGCGGGAGCAGGGGCGAGTACGGGGCGGGGGTGTGGACCCGGATTACATTCAGCGGCTGGAGTGGTTTCCGGGGTTGTCTCATGCGGAGATCTACGCGGGTGTGCGGGACATGGATCCGGGGGCCATGCGGGAGCTGGCCGACGGGTGGGTCGAGGTCGCGGACGGGTTGTCGGGGGCGGCGTTCGCGGTGGGGGCTACCACCGAGGCCGCCATTGGGGAGGGTATGGCGGGGCGGATCGCGGACGCGGCCATGCTCGCGGTTCGTGAATTCGTTTTGGACGCAATGGATGTGGTGGGGGTCGCGCACAGCACCGGGCATCGGATCACCGCGGCGGCCTACGGCGCGGAGGCCGTGCGGCGGAGCGTTCCGCCACCGCTGGAACAGGACTGGGCGGCGACCGCTCCGCACGTGGCCACGATGATCGGAGCCGAGGCCGGGGGCGCGCACGACCCGGAAGCGCGCGGGAAGGAGCTGTACCTGCAGGCGCTCGCGGCGCTGGACGCCAACTACGTGCCGACGTATCCGGCTGCGGGATCGGGGGTTCCGGCCTTCTCCGCGGTTTATGCGCCGGGCATCGGCAATGCGGGGACCGAGGGGGCCGGCAACCGGCTGCTGGGCGGCGGCGGCCCGAGCGGGCAGGTCGTGGCTGCGCAGCTCCCCCCTGCCACCGGCGCGGGAGAGCAAAGCGAGGCGACCGCACGCCGGGACACCGAAAGTGCGCTCGTCGGTGCGGAATCCGCGACCGATGGCCTGGAACCTGCCTATTCGGGAGAAGCGGCCTCGAGATCCGGTGCCGAGACCGCTGCCGAAAGCGCAGCCGGACAGCAGGTCCACGAGCAGAGCCGCCCTGTGTTCGCATCCACCGGGGAGGGCAGCGCTGAGCGCTCGGAACGCCCGATTCCCGGCCGCGCCGCGAATCCATCCGTCCCCGCCGAGGCGAATCCGTCTATTCCCGGGCCGAATCCATCCGCACCCGGCTCGCCCACGACGCCCGTCTCCCCCGCCGCACCCGGCCACCGGTCGACGCCCGGCCAACCGCTCGCACCGGGTGGCTCCGGCCCGGGTTCACCGCCGTCCGGCGGACCGGGCCGCAGCTACCCGCAACCGAACTCCGGCGGATTCCCTTCTGTCGCAGCACCATCGACCCACTCCGCCCCCGCGGTTCGATCCACCGCACAGCCCATGGGCTTCATGCCCGGCATGTACCCGCCCGGCGCGCGCACCGGCGCCGATGCCGACGCGGACCACAAAACCCCGGCCTGGCTGATCAGAAACCGCGAATCCGAGCTCCTCGGGTCCCCGCCGCCCTGTATGCCGCCGGTGATCGGCTCCGAAATACCGGCGGCCCGAACAGATCCCACCCGCACCGATCACACTTCGGCCGATCCACCCACCGGACGGTAAACGGGAGGTCCGGCGGCCTGCCACCCGGCGCGCAGGAATGGCGCGGCGGGTGGGCGCGCCGGATGAGGGTGTCCACGTAGCGCGGATCGCCCGCGACCGTGATCGAGCGGGGGCCCTCGATCGCCGCCACACCGACCTCGGCGCGCATCGGTTCCAGCAGGCGGGTGACCTCGCCGAGGGTGGCCTCCAGCACCGCGGCCGCACCCCGGTCCGGGATCTTCGCCAGCAGCCGCCCGCGCACGACGGCGATCCGGGCGGCGTCAGCGAGCGAGATCGCCTCGGCCACGGCGGCCGCGGCGATCTCCCCGGCCCCGTACCCGGCCACCGCGTCGGGCGGCGGACCCCAGGCCCGCAGCAGGGCGGCCAGCGCCCACTGGAACACGAACAGCGCCGGCTGGGTGTCGTCGTCGCCGGGACCGCAGCTCGCGAAACCGTTGCGCGGGGTCCACACTCGCGGCCCGCCCGCCTCGACGACGGCGTCCGCTGCCTCGGTCAGCGCCGCCGCGAACACCGGATGCCGCGCCGCCAGCGCACGCCCCATCCGCGGGTGCCCGCCGCCGCCCGCGAACAACCACAGCAGCCCGCCCGATCGCGCACCCTCGACCGGTTCGAGCACCGCGGTGGGCCCTTCCGTCGTCTCGCGGGCGACCCGGCCGGCGAGGCGGTGGAGTTGGTCGCGGGCGTCGTCGATGTCGTGGGCGAGCACCGCGGCGCGGACCGGCTCGGGGACGAGTCTGCTTACCGCGGAGGTGAATTCGCCGAGTGAGCGGTAGGCGGGCAGGCGCTCGGCCCAGTGCTCGGCCAGCTCGCGCAGGCCGTCGTGGTCGCGGGCGGAGATCGGGAGCAGGGTGGGCGGTTGCTCGCCGCGCGGGGCGGGTGCGGGCCGCGGCTCCGGGGCCAGGGCGATGTGCGTGTCGCGAACGCCGGACGCGGGGAAACCCATTCCGGCGCCCAGGATTTCGGCGTAGCGGTGGGTGCCGGTGCGCTGGGTGTCGGTGGTGCGCTGCAACACCAGCACCGTGCACAGGCCGATGTCGGTGGGTACCGCGATGCCCGAAAACTGCGGCAGCAGAGTCAGATCCACGCCGCCCGTGATCACGAAAGGGACCGACTCGTCGGCCAGCAACCGCATGGCGGTGTCCACCGCGACCAGCGGCGAGAGCCGGTCGCTCTGCACCAGCAGGCTGGGTCCGCGCAGGTCGAGGGCGCGCGAGAGCTGGTGGGCGCCGTTGGGCGCCGCGCCGCCGAAAACCGGTGCGGCGCCGAACACCACGGCCGCGTTCGAGCCGCGCGCCACCGCGCCCAGCCCGGAGTCGTCCAGGGCCTCCACGGCGACCTCGAGGGTGACGCGCTGGCGCGCGTGCATGCCCGAGGCCTCCACCTCCCCGATGCCGAACCAGTCCCGGTCGAAGGCCGCGCCCGTCGCGCGGGTGCCGACACCCACGATCGACACCCGGGGAAAGGGCGATCCGATATCGGTCGAAGCTTTCGTACTCTGCCGCACAGGAATCCCTCCCGCGTCCGGCGACGTGCGCGCCGAGGTACCTCGGGCGATTCTGCCAAGATTTCGCTCGGCCCAGCCGGGCTTTCGCGCAGGTAGATTGTGACTCAGCGCGGTCCCGGTGGGTGACACCACCCCCGCTCGCCGCGGTGTGCGGGCGCGCTGGAATCCGAACGGGCCGTGGACGGTCCGATCACACCGATCGGTTTGGTGCGCAAGTCGATTCGCGCGCCGGCCGCGCAGCCGACCGGCGCCGGGGAGCTACCCTTCGGTAGGCGGCTCCCCGGCGCGCTGTCCGGCTCAGGCGGTGGCCGCGCGCCGCTGCGGCGGTTCGAAGTCCGCGGCGGTGGCGTGCGAGGAGAAGAAGCGCAGTGCTAGGTTCACCGCGTCCTGTTCGGTGTCAACGCCCGAAATCGCCATGGCCCGGCGTACCGCGTTGTCGTCGAGATAGATTCGAGTGACTGCCATTTCGGCACCTCCAACACGTCAGTCGTGTACTCAAAGCATGACGGATCGCAGGGCGCAGGGCAGCCGAATGGGCAATAGCCATTAGCAAATCGGGCTAAGAGATCTTCGCCCGAATTATCTGGTACGCACGGACTTTCACACCGGACAAATGCGCGATGCCCCCTCGCGCGGGCGAGAGGGCATCACGGCGACGAAGTCCGGTGCTAGACGAGCATGCCGCCGAGGCGGGCCTTGATCAGATCCTCGGCCTCGGACACCATGCGGCCGATGAGCTCGGCGCAGGTCGGAATGTCGTCGATCAGGCCCTGGACCTGGCCCGCGGACCAGATGCCCGCGTCCAGATCGCCCTCTTCGAACACCTTGCGGCCGCGCGCGCCCGCGACCAGATCGCGCACATCCTCGAACTTGCCGCCGGCCTTCTCGATTTCGACGACCTTGCGGCTGATCTCGTTGTCCGCCACGCGCGCGGTGTTGTGCATGGTGCGGAAGATGAGCTGGGTCGCGCGTTCGGTATTGGCGACGATCTGCTCCTTGACCGACTGGTGGATCGCCGATTCCTGGGTGCACATGAAACGCGTTCCCATATTCACGCCGTCGGCGCCCAGCGCCAGCGCCGCGACCAGGCCGCGCGAGTCGGCGATACCGCCGGAAGCGATCACCGGGATTTCCAGCGCCTTGGTGGCGGCCGGAATCAGGATGAGGCCGGGGACGTCGTCCTCGCCCGGGTGGCCGGCGCATTCGAAGCCGTCGATGGAGACGCCGTCGACGCCGATCTTCTGCGCCTTGAGGGCGTGCCGGACGCTGGTGCACTTGTGCAGCACCTTGATCCCGGCTTCCTTGTAGTACGGCAGGAAGGGCTCGGGGTTGGAGCCCGCGGTCTCCACGATCTTGATGCCGGACTCGATGATCGCCCGCATGTACTCCTCGTACGGCGGCGGATTGATCGAGGGCAGGATGGTGACGTTCACGCCGATCGGCTTGTCGGTGAGCGCGCGCGCCTTGTCGATCTCCTTCAGGAGATCCTCGGGGGTGGGCTGGGTGAGGGCGGTGATGATGCCCAGCCCACCCGCCTCGGACACGGCGGCGGCGAGTTCGGCGCGGCCGACCCACATCATGCCGCCCTGCACGATCGGGTGTTCCACCCCGAAGGTCTCGGTGAACCGGGTACGCAGCATTGAACGCCGTCCTCTCATGCCTCTCACAACTGGCTTGATACTCGCATAGTTGCATATGCGGGACAAGCCCGATGTGAGCCGGAGTTTGCAGCGATCGAGACCGCTTCGCGGCGAACCTGGGGATAACCTGACCGGCGCGAATCGAGCACCATGATCGATTTACCAGCGCTGAGCTGCTGAATGAAGTGATGATAAATTTCCTACAGAACCTTCTCTGTAACCCTTGTCACGCCAAAAAGTTAGTTGGTATTCTCACGCTCGTTCAGCCGTCGGCGGCCCCGGAACAGCCGGTGCCGCGGTGACGGTCCGAGAGGAGTACGTGGCATGACGGTGTTCCAGCCGCTCGACCAGCCCATCCGGTCGCGCCGCAATCACTGGGTCAACCAGATCGCTACCCACGCCGTCATGCGCCCGGACCACACCGCGTTCCGGTGCAAGGGCGTGGACACGAGCTGGAAGGCGCTGCACGAACGCTCCGAGCAGTTCGCCGACGCGCTCGCCCGGCGCGGGGTCGGGTTCGGCGATCGCGTGCTGTTGCTGGCGCTCAACTACACCGAATACATCGAAGCGGTCATCGGCATCAACGCCCTGGGCGCGATCGCGGTGCCGGTGAACTTCCGGCTCACCCCGCCCGAGGTCGCGTACATCGTCGGGGACAGCGGCGCCAAGGCCATCGTCACCGACACGCTGCTGCAGCCGCTGGCCGTCGCCATGGTCGCGCAGGCCCCGGCGCTGGAAACCTGCGTGGTGATCAACGGGCAGAGCGCGGACGGCGTCATCGGCTACGCGGACTTCCTCGCCGAGGACGGCGAACCGCATGCGCCGCTGGACATTCCGGAAGACACGCCCTGCCTGATCATGTACACCTCGGGCACCACCGGCACCCCCAAGGGCGCGGTGCTCACGCACGCGAACATGAATTCCCAGGGCCTGACCTGTATCCGGGCCATGGACATCACCCCGGAGTCGGTGGGCTTCTGCACCTCCCCGCTGTTCCACATCGCCGGGCTGGGCAGTCTCACCCCGTACTTCCTGCTCGGCGGCAAGACCGTGCTGCATCCCCTGGGCGCGTTCGACGCCACCGAATGGCTCGACGCCGTGGAGGCCGAACAGGCCACCACCGCCTTCTGTGTGCCGGTGCAGTGGCAGCTCATCTGCGAGGAGCCCACGGTCCGCGAGCGCAAACTCGCGCTGCGCATGCTGTGCTGGGGCGCGGCCCCGGCCTCGGACTCGGTGCTGCGGGCCATGGCCGACTGCTTCCCGGACGCGCAGAACGTCGCGGTGTTCGGCCAGACCGAGATGTCGCCCATCACCTGCGTGCTCGAGGGCCGGGACGCGCTGCGCAAGCTCGGCTCGGTCGGCAAGCCCATCCCGACCGTGCAGGTGCGCGTGGTCGACGACGAGATGAACGACGTCGCCCCCGGCGAGATCGGCGAGATCGTCTATCGCGGCCCGACCCTGATGTCGGGGTACTGGAACCGCCCCGAGGCGACCGCGGAGTCGTTCCACGGCGGCTGGTTCCACTCCGGTGACCTGGTGCGCCAGGACGAGGAGGGCTTCGTCTACGTGGTGGACCGCAAGAAGGACATGATCATTTCCGGCGGCGAGAACATCTACTGCGCCGAGGTGGAGAACGTGCTCTTCGCGCACCCCAAGATTCACGAGGCCGCGGTCATCGGCCGCCCGCACGAGAAGTGGGGCGAGGTGCCGGTCGCGGTGGTGGCGCTGGTCGAGGGCGTGGACGAGCTCACGATCGAGGAGCTCACGCCCTTCCTCAACGAATCGCTGGCTCGCTACAAGCACCCGAAGGACCTGGTCATCGTGAGCGAACTGCCGCGCAACGCCAGCGGCAAGGTGCTCAAGGTCGAACTGCGCAAGTAGCGCGCCCGGACCCCGGCCCGCCGCACCCACCGGTCACGGCGCGCGGGCCGGATACGAAGAGACCGCCGGTCCGAGCCGAAAGGCTCTGTCCGGCGGTCTTTTTCGTGGCTCCTGCGGTGCGGTTACGGCAGCGGCACGCCCAGCAGCTCCCGGACCGGCTGCCCGAACAACTCGACGGGCTGGTCGAGCAGCGCCCGCACCGGCTCCTCGATCAGCGTGCGCACGGGTTCCTCGACGAGCGTGCGCACCTGCTGCTCGACCGCGGCCGGTGCGACCGCCGCGAGTGCGGGCGCGACCGCGGCGGCGACCTCGGTCGGCACGGCCGCGGCGAGCTCGGCGGGGACCGCGGCGGCCAGCTCGGGCGCGATGCCGGCGCTCACCAGCCGGTCCCGCTCGGCCTCGGCCAGCGGGTTCGGCGCGGAAAGCTGCTGCGCCACAGCGACATCCGCCGCGATGGGCTTGCGCGCCACATCGCCCTGCAACCGCAGGGTTTCGTAGGCGTTGACACCGGCGATGATGCCGACCGGCACGCCGATCGCCAGACTGCCGATCGTGGTGCCCATGGCGCCCAGCAGTGACGCGCCGGTCAGGCAGCCGCCGGCGAATCCGGTGGCGGTGCCGGCCAGCGCCGCGGAGAACGTGCCCGCCGCGCCCACGCCGATGCCACCGGCCAGGCAGCCGATGACCAGGCCGGTCATGCCGCCGATCAGACCGCCGATCGCGACCGCCAGGCCGAACTGGGTGCCCACGGCGCTGTACGCGTCGTTGATGTCCTTCTGCCGCTGCACCGGGTCCTGATTCGGCTTGATCCCGCCGGGCGGGGGCGCGGCGCCGTCCGGCGCGGCCGGATCGTCGATGTAATCCACGATCGGCACGCTCGCGGGCGCCTTGCAGACCGGGTCCGGCAGACCCGCCGCGCTCGCGTTCTCCGGCATGCGGTCCAGCTCGTCGCGCGGCACCCGCGAGACCGGCACCGTGCCGATCGGGCAGGGCACCGCGGCGTTGGGCCACAGCGCCATCGGCGAACCCAGGGTCAGGGTGTTGCCCATGACGTAGCGGCCCTGCGCGTCCAGCACCTGGAAGTTGTTGAGCAGGCGCAACTCCCGATCGCCGCCGGGGCCCGGCAGCAGCGGGTCCGCGCCGGTGCCCGGGGCCTGGATGAGGACCGAGCCGATCGGGGTGGTCAGCAGCGCCGACATGTCGGTGAGGTCGCCGGTGTACACCACGCCCTGCATGATGCCGACCGTCACCCGGGACAGGCCCTCCTGCAGTGCCAGCTCGTGCGGGGTGAGGTTGCTCTGGTTCTCCGATCGCGGGCGCGGGATCTCGCGGCCGAACGGAATGTGGTGCAGCGTGCTGCGGTCCTCGCCCAGGATCAGATTGCCCGAGTGATCGCGCAGCTGGAAGTGGTTGTTGCCGATGATGCTGACCGCGACGTCCGGGCCGTAGATGGTCGACAACCGGCGATAGGCGTTGCTGCGCAGGTAGATGTCGCCGTACAGGTTCAGGTCGTTCTCACCGCACAGCGGATCGCGCTCGGGGATCGGGGCCATCGGATCGTCGGCGTCCGGCGTCGGCGGGCAGCTCAGCAGGATCTGATCGGCGCCCGGATCATCGGTGTCGGCGGCGCTGGGAGGGGCGGGGGTGTCCACCGTGACCGGTGCGGCATAGGCGGAAACCGCGGTGACGATCGCGGTCAATCCGGCGAACACCGTGGTCAGAGCGACAGATGTGCCTCGCAATGGAACCTCGCAATCCAAATACCTGCGCACGGAAAGGGCGGAAGTACTACAGACGAGCAAGATCTGAAATGCAGGCTATCAAGGGTGGATCCAAATGCGCGGCAGCTCGGATCGGGCCGCGATTCGGGCTAGATCATGTCCTTGGCGGTGAGCCAGCGCATGATCGGCCAGCCGCAGAACACCGGCAGCCAGCAGGTGAGCACCCGGTAGAGCAGCACCGACGGCACGGCGATGGTGGCGGGCACGCCGAAGGCGGCCAGACCGCCGATCAGGGCGGCCTCCACCGCGCCGACGCCGCCGGGGGTCGGCGCGGCCGAGGCGAGCGTGCCGCCGATCATGGTGACGATGGTGACGGTCACGAAAGTCGTACTGCCGCCGAAGGCTTCGATGCTGGCCCACAGCGCCAGCGCCATGCCCAGGGTGGTGGTGGCGCAGCCGCCCACGATCATGGCCAGCCGGCCCGGGCGCCGGCCCAGATCCTTGAGCTGGACCACCACGTCGGCGACCTGCGGGCGCACCTCGTTGAGCAGCCAGCGCCGCATCTTGGGGATCAGCATGGTCGCCCCGACCAGGCCCAGCACCGCGCCCGCGACCAGGTACAGCACGGTCGCGTTGGGGACGAAGTGCGACAGGTCGGTCGATACGCCCGCCGCGACGGAGAAGAACAGCAGCAGCGCCACGTGCGTGATGACCTGAACGGTCTGCTGCAGGGCCACCGCGGCGGTGGCCCGCACCGCCCCGAGCCCGCCCTTCTGCAGGAATCGCACGCTGAGCGCGAGCCCGCCCACACCCGCCGGGGTGGTGGTGGCCGCGAAGGTGTTGGCGATCTGCATGAGCAGCAGATTGCGGAACTTCACCGCCTCGGAGGCGCACGCCCACAGGGCCATGGCCGCGCCCACGTAGGTCAGCGCCGAGACCGTCAGGCCCAGCAGCGCGAACCACCAGTTGGCCGAACGCAATTCGGAGAAGAAGCCCGGCACCGCGCTGATGTACGGATACGCCACGTAGACCAGGCCGATGAGCAACACGAGCTGAATGAACTGATTGCGGGAGAACCGCGTGATCTGTGCGGCCTGAATCTTGTCCTGGCCGGTCTGTTTCGCGACTTCGTCGCGGGTGCCCTTCATGAGCGCGCCCGGTTCGGGGACCGATTTGCGGACCAGCTCGGGGATGGCGGTTCTGGTGAGTCTGCGCGAGGCGCTCAGCACCCGCTGGGTACCCAGGGCCTCGATCGCGGTCCGCACCGAGGTCTCGGTGCCGAAGAGTCCGGAGCCGGTGAGCAGCAGCTGCGCGACGTCGGACTGGAATCTGACCTCGTACGCGCCGAACTCGGACTGCATGAAACCGCCGAACCGCACCTGTCCGTCGTCGAGGACGCGAATGTCCTCGGCTCTGAGATCACCGTGCGAGATCTGCGCCTTGTGCATGGTGTCCAGCGCCTGCCAGACCGCGGCCAGGGTCTGTTCCCCGTCGTCGGCGGTGAGCCGGTGGCCCTGGGGTTCGGTGTGCGCGTACAGCATCCAGCCGCGGTCCACCGCCGCCACCGTGAGCGGCTTGTTGCTGCCCAGTCCCAGATCGCCGAGCGCGATGCCCATGAGCGCGCGATGTTCCACGGCTCTGCGCATCGAGGCGAAGAGCGAGGGATATTCGCTGCTGCGAATGGTGAGCCACCAGCGCAACTGCCGCAGCGCGCTGCGGCTGCGCTGGTTCTGCCCGTACATCTCGATGATCAGCGGATCGGCCTCGGTCTTCGCGGCCAGCACCAGCGGCCCGCGCCCGGCCGGTCGCACCACCTGGAAGGCGGTCACCCGGAACCCGCGCTGGTCCAGCAGTCTGGCGGCCGCGTCGAGCGGAACCTCGAGTGCGGGGGTGCCCACCACCAGCACGATGACCGCGCCCACGAACCAGCCGACGGACAGCCCGAGCAGGGCGCGGGCCGGGACCACGAGGCTGACCACCAGGTGGATGGGCACGAAGGCCAGCAGCAGCGTCCACCACCAGCGCCGCCATCTGGTCGGCAGCCACGGGCTGGCCACGGTGAGCGTGGCCGCGAGCATGGCGATCCAGCGCGGATCGTCCAGGAACTGCGACAGGAAGGTGTTGACCTGTTCGGGTTCGGCCAGATGCCAACGCGGAGCCTTGAATCCGGCCCCGGTGATCGAGAACAGCAGCACCGCGATCAGGCCCGCGGACAGGAAGCCACCCAGCAGCTTCCACTGTCTGCCCCAGACCAGGCGCACCAGGATCGCGAACGGCAGCGCCAGAATGGCGATGCCGTAGAGGATGTAGACCAGGTTGGACTGCTCGGGCGTCAGGAACCCGACGATGTTCGAGACCGAACTCTCGAGGTCCTCCCACTGCGGGCGCGTGATGAGCGAGCCGGTGATGATGACCGCGACCAGCAGCGCGGACAGCACGACGCGCAGGATGTCGCTCGTCCGCCGGATCCGCGGCTGCAGCAGACTGCCGGAGACAGGAATTTCCCGTCCGTCGACTCGCATGTCCTATGGGCGCTTTCGGATCGTGGGAACGACTGCGGTCCCATGGTCGGTTCGTCTTCTCGTGTGGCAGGGGGGCTCACCGGCTACCGGCACGCTGGTTACCGTAACCCGTCGCGGTCGCTTCCCGGGACGTCCCCGGCTCCCGGCGACCGTCCGGCGTGTCTGTTTCGTCCGCTCTGTGATTTATCTTTCGTCGGCGTGGGCCGCCCGTGCGCCACGTGCTTGCCGGTGTCCGGCCCGAGCAGCTGATCGACCATGGGCGTGATGCGCGGCGGCCTCTTGTTCGCCACCCCGGAACCGACGATGACGCCCAGCGCGATCGCCAGCACCGTCAGCGTGGTGGTGACCAGGACGTGCAGCCCGTCGGCATTGGACTCGGCGACCAGCTGCGAGACCCCGGTGAGCCCGATGCCGCCGGGCACCAGCATCCAGAAGGCGGGCAGGAACGCCACCTGGGTGGGCGGGGCGTTGCGATTGCGCTGCACCAGGTATGCCGCGGGCACCGCGATCAGCCCGCCCAGGAACGAGCCCAGCAGTCCGCCGCCGATCAGCACGCCGAGCTTCTGCGCCGCGAACGCCGCGTACAGCACCATCAGCAGCCAGGGCAGCGACTTCGGCGGGGCGCTGGCCCGCCACGAATGCCCGAATCCGATCAGCAGCACCCCGAGAATCGGCGCCCACCAGCCCAATTGCCGCAGCTGCTCGGGTCCGGCCGGGCCCTGCGGGCCCAGCAGCTGCAAACCGATGAACACCCCGAAGGCCAGCAGCACCAGTTTGTTCAGGCCGTAGATGGTGCGACTGGCCCCGGCCACCATCGACCCCGACGCCAATTCGATCGAGCCGTTGGTCAGGGTCGAACCCGGCAGCAGCGAGGCGACCCCGGGCACCAGCAACTGCTGCGGGTTGCCCCCGCCCAGCGCGTGCGGAAAACCGAAGGACAGCAGGGTGACCACCGCGCCCGCGACCACCGGCAGTCCGGTGGACAGCAGCGGCATGCGCTCGGCGAGCATGATCAGCAACTGCACGACCAGGCCGATCACGATGTAGCCGAGCAGGGCGTTGGCGGTCGGATTGAGCATGAGTCCCAGGCCGACGGTCAACACCACGTTGCCCAGGAGCTGGAGCCAGACCGCGGTCGGCGGCGGCAACCGGAGAATCTCCTCCAGGTCGGCGGTGGCCTGCACCGGCGGCGGGACCGTTCGCTTGATCTTGTCGATGAGCCGGTAGAGCTTGCCGATCTGGTCCAGGCGCAGGGTGTCCACGCTGGCCTCGAGCAGATCCACCGCGGTGCCGCGCGAATCGTGCACGCGCACGAAGATTCCGGTGGGCAGCACGAAGAAGTGGACCTCCTCGGCGTCGTAGCGGCGCGCGAGGTCGTCGAGGATGACCTGTACCTGATTGGTGGTCTCGCCCGAGGCGATCAGCGCGACCCCGATGTGGCGCAACAGGTCCAGTAGATCGGCCGAGACCGGCGGTTCCTCCGGCGGCGGGGCGTCCGCGGGCACGTCCGCGGGGCCGACGCTGACCCGCCCGAGCCAGCGATCCATGGAATCGGTCGCGCGCCGCGTGATGCCGTACAACCGTCGGCCGCCGGGGCGCGGCGTCCGAGGGGGTTGGTTATCGGGGTCACGGGGGTGCACGCGCGCCTCCTTCCGGAATCGGACGGGTTGGCAAACTCTTGGCAAATTTCACCCTAGCGCGCACCGCGCGCGGATCCATCGTGGCGCGTATCCCACTGTCGCCATTCCGCCGTGCACCGGCGCTCGGGTCGTCTCTAATGAGCGATGTGCCAGTACCGTCCGGTGTGTCAGAACCGCCAATAGCATCCGGCGTTGCCCCGGCGGTCGCGGCCGGGGTATGCCTAACGGTTGCCATCTCCATAACCTGAGTGGCATGGATATCGACACGCGACTGCTGCGTTACTTCCTGGCGGTCGCGGAGACCGAGAGCCTGCCGCGCGCCGCGCAGCGTCTGCATGTCGCCCAACCGGCCCTGGCCACCCAGATCAAACAGCTCGAACAGCAGCTGGGCGTCGAACTCTTCATCCGCTCGCGCGCCGGATGGACCCTGACCGCCGCCGGAAAAGTGCTGGCGGCACAGGTTCCCGGCCTGCTCGCGGTGTGGGACCGGATCCTGCGCGACACCAAGAGCGATGCCAGCCGCGCGGCCCGCGTGCTGCGTCTGGGCTGCGTGAACAGCGCCGCCGACGCCCACATCCCCGAGATCATCCAGGTCTTCCACCGCCTGCACCCGGACTGGCAGATCGACATCCACCAGGGCGGGTGGACCGACCCCACCGCGGGACTGGACGAGGGCGACGTGGACGTGGCGCTGCTGCGCCTGCCGTTCCCCGGCCAGGACGGGTACCACGTGCGCGAGCTGTTCACCGAGCCGCGCTGGATCGCCCTGCCGACCGCCCACCCGCTGGCCGAACGCGAGGACATCGCCTTCCGCGAACTCTGGGACGAGCCGTACGTGGCCTCGCCCGCCGAAACCGGCTGGTGGCGCGACTACTGGATGGGCCTGGACGCCCGGCCCGCCGACACCGCGATCATCGGCGCCATCGCCCGCAACACCGAGGAGTGGCTGCGCGCGATCGCCGACGACTACGGCGTGAGCTTCACCCCCGCCTCCACCGCGCGCGCCAATCCCTTTCCCGGCGTGGTCTTTCGCCCCGTGCACGGCATCGCCCAGACCCGCGTCGCCCTGGTGTGGCCCGACGCCTCCGAAGCCGACCCGATCGTGCGCTACTTCATCCGCTGCTGCACCGACATCATGGGTCACCAGGCCGGCGACGGCCGCCGCACCTCCTGAGCCGCGGCACCTCCTGAGCCGCGGCGCTCCGCGCCCATTCACGGCCGTGCACCGGGCCGCCGCGAGTCCGCCCCGCGCACGGCCGAATCAGTTACGCGTGCGGCCGAATCAGCCGCTAGCCGGCCAGGACCGCCATCGCGGCATTGTGGCCGCCGATACCGCTCACCCCGCCGCCGCGGACCGCGCCCGCCCCGCACAGCAGGATGCCCGGATGCGCGGTGGCCACGCCCCAGCGCGCGGCCGAGGTATCGGAATCGCCCGTGCGGTAGGGGAATTGGAGATCGCCGTGGAAGATGTGACCGCCGGGCAGGGAGATGTCTTGCTCGAGGTCCAGGGGCGACCTGGCTTCCAGGCAGGGATCGCCGTTCGCGTCGGTGGCCAGGCAATCGCGAATGGGCTCGGCCAGAACCGCGTCCAGCTGAGCCAGGGTGGAATCCAGCAGCGCGGCCTTCACACCGTCGGGATCGGCGGCGAAAAGGCCTGCGGGGACGTGCAATCCGAAGAGCGTGAGGGTGTGCGCGCCCGCGGCGGCGAGTTCGGGGGACAGGATGCTCGGGTCGGTCAGGGTGTGGCAGTAGATCTCCGAGGGCGGGGCGGTGGGCAACCGGCCCGCCGCGGCCTCGCGGTAGGCGCGTTCGAGCTGCGAGCCCGATTCGGCGATGTGGAACGTGCCGGCGAACGCCGCGGCCGGGTCGACGGCGGCGTCGCGCAGGCGGGGCAGGCGGCGCAGCAGCATATTGACCTTGAGCTGGCAGCCTTCGGGACGTTCGGCGGGCTCGCCCAGCAGCCGGGCCAGCTCGAAGGGCGCGGCGTTCACCAGCACGTGCCCGGCCGTCACCGTTCCCTCGCGCCCGTCGGCGCGGGCGAACGCCACATCGGTGGTGCCGGAACCGGTGCCGAGGGCGGTCACCGTGCAGCCGGTGATCAGTTCGGCCCCGGCGGCGCGCGCGGCCGCCGCGAGCGCGTCGGTCAGGGCGCCCATGCCGCCGATCGGCACGTCCCAGTCGCCGGTGCCGCCGCCGATCACGTGATAGAGGAAGCAGCGGTTCTGCAGCAGGGACGGATCGTGCGCGTGGGTGAAGGTGCCGATCAGGGCGTCGGTGAGCACCACACCGCGCACGGTGTCGTCGGTGAACTCCCGTTCCACCCAATCACCCAGCGGCCGTTCGAATATCGACTCCCACAGCGCGGGATCATCGACCACGTCCCGCATTTCGGCACGGGTCGGCAGCGGTTCGGTGAGTGTCGGGAACACCCGGCGCGCCAATTCCCCGGTGCGGCCGTAGAACTCCTGCCACGCCCGGAAATCCCGGTCCGAACCGGTGACCCGGCGGAAGCTCTCGCGGGTGCCGGACTCGGAGCCGCCGTCCACCAGCAGCCCGCCCGCGCCGACCGGGGTGTAGGACGAGATCCGCCGCCGCCGCGTCCGGAACCGCAGCCCCAGATCCCGCACGATGGCATCGGGCAGCAGGCTCACCAGATACGAATAGCGGGACAGGCGCGCGTCCACGCCCGGGAAGACCCGGGACGACACCGCCGCGCCGCCGGTGTGGTCCCGGCGCTCGAGCACCGCCACCGACCGCCCGGCCCGGGCCAGGTACGCGGCGGCGACCAGGCCGTTGTGGCCGCCGCCCACCACCACGACGTCATAGCGCGCCCGGCGCGGCGCGGACGGGGGGCTCGGGTCGCCGGTACTCATGGCTCGACTGTAGAACGCCGGGCCGCGCGCGCCGGTGAGCCCGCTAGCGCGCGGCCATGTCCAGCGCCGCGAGATGACTGAACAGCACCGACGCCCCGATCGGATTGCCGCCGCCGGGATAGGTGGTGCCGCTCACCGCGGCCATGGTGTTGCCCGCCGCGTACAGCCCGGGAATCGGCGCGCCCGCGGGGGTCAGCACCCGCGCGGCGGTGTCGGTGCGCAGGCCGCCCTTGGTGCCCAGATCGGAGATGCCGAAGGCGGCCGCGTGGAAGGGCCCGCGCACGATCGGGGTGAGCGGCGGCGCGCCCTTGGAGAACGCGCGATCGTAGGCCTCGTCCCCGCGCCCGAAGTCCGGGTCCACGCCCTTGTCCGCGATGGCGTTGAACCGCTCGACCGTCGCCGCGAGCGCCGCGCCCGGTACGCCGATCTTGTCCGCCAGCTCCGCCAGGGTGTCCGCGGTGTGCCAGAGCCCGGCGGCCTCGTACTCCGCGGTCGCCACCATCGGCACGTTGCTCGCCTTGACCGGGGGCACCGGGCCGTGGGCGTCGTCGTAGATCATCCAGAAGGGCAGGCGCACGTCGCCGCCGTCCAGATGCTCGATGATCTCGCGGCCCAGCCGGTCGTAGGGCGCGGACTCGTTGACGAACCGCTCACCGTGCCGATTGACGAAGATGCCGCCGGTGAACCACAGCGCGAACGCGGCCCGGCCGTCCGGATGGATCAGCCCGGGGGACCACCACGCCTGATCCATGAGATCCACGTCCGCGCCCGCGGCGATGCCCGCCTCGTGCGCGCGGCCCTGATTTCCCCAGGGCCCCATGGTGTCCCGCGCCTGCCCGGGTACGCCGTAGCGTGCGCGCAGCGCGTCGTTGCCCTCGAAACCGCCCGCCGCCAGCAGCACGCCCCGGCGGGCGCGCACGGCGCCGCGCACCCCGTCGCGTTCGACGATCGCACCGGTGACCGCGCCGTCCTCGAGCACCAGCTCCACCAGCGCGGTGTTCAGGCGCACGCTCGCGGCCGGATACGCCGACAGCGCCAGCAGGAACCGGCCGACCAGCGCGCGGCCGCCGATGAGCAGGTCCGGCGGCGGTTCGCCGTGCCGGTCGGTGCCCAGCGGGCCGCGCACGGACGCGCTCAGCTCACCCAGCTCGGCCGCCGGAAGCGGGGTCGGCACGATGTGGCGCTTGCCGTCGAGGCGGGCCTTGGGCGCTTTGCCGTAGTAGTCCGGCCACGGGAAGGACTGGAACGACAGGGCGGCGTCCTGCTCCAGATACTCGATGACGCGCGCGCCGCCGCGCACGAACGCCTCCTGCAGCGCGGCCGGCGTGCGATCGCCCACCACCGCGCGGAAGTACTCGAGCGCGTCCTCGACGGGCTCGTCCACCCCGGCCCGGCGCAGCACCGGATTACCCGGGAACCACATGCCGCCGCCGTTGGAATAGGAGGTGGTGCCGCCGAACTTCTCCGTGGCCTCCACCAGCAGCACCGACAGGCCCTCGCGCGCGGCGGTATAGGCCCCGGCCAGGCCACCGCCCGACCCGGCGACCAGTACATCGACCTCTTCGTCCCAGTCCGTCACCACAACTCCCTAGCTCTCGCTCCTGCCCGACGGTAAGCGCGGGCGGGGGGAAATGCGGGGGATCTGTCCCGATAGGCAGGAATGCCGGTGCTACGGAATCAGTGCGCGGGGTTGGCCGCGTCGTCCTTCACCGCGAGCACATAACCCTGCGGTGTGCGCTCGTCCGGGCGCGCCAGGCGCTGCATCCGGGCCGTCACCCGGAAACCGCAGGCCGCCAGCGCCTCCGCCAGCGTGTCCGGGGCCCAGCGGTAGGACGTGGTCACCTTGTGGTCGTACGGCTGCACGCCCGTCACCCCGTCCGCGGCCTGGAACGCGAACAGCGCGTGCCCGCCCGGGCGCAGCACCCGCGCGAACTCCGCCAGCACCGCCGGTACCCGCGCGGGCGGCAGATGAATGATGGAGTACCAGGCCACGATCGAGCCCAGCGCCGCGTCCGCCAGCTCCAGCCGCTCCATCGAACCGACCTCGAAACGCAGCCCCGGATACTCGAGCCGCGCCAGGCGAATCATCTCCGGCGACAGGTCGAGTCCGAAGATGTCCAGGCCCGCCCGGCGCAGGTGATCGGTGATGCGGCCCGGACCGCAGCCCACCTCCGCCGCGGGCGCGTCCGCGTGCTCGCTCTCGAGCACCGATTCGGCGAAAACCCCCAGCACCGCACGGTCGTACGGATTGGCGAGCAACTGCTCGCGGACCAGGCCGGTGTACAACTCGGCCACCCCGTCGTAGGCCGTTCGGGTGACGCTGACATCCTCGGCCTCGATCATCACTCGACTCTAACGCGGCGCGTCAGCGCTCGGTCGCGCCGATCGAGGGGGTGCGCACCGGCCGATCCGCGCCGTCCGCGCTGACCAGCAGCAGCGTGTGCGGGGCCAGGCGCGTGCGCAGGGGCCACAGCGCGAACTCCACGAAGTGCCGGAAATCGCGGAACAACACCGGATCGGGCAGGCTGTGCCGCCACACCGCCGTCGCCACTTCCGGCCGCTGCCAGCCGTTCGCGCGCATGAGCTCGGTCACCCGCGGATTCAGGCCCGCGCCCGCCTCGGCGTCCAGATACACCCGCAACGACTCCGGGCCGCGACTGAAATGCACCGAACCGCGATCACCGGCGTCGACCACGGCCGCACCGCCGGAAGGCAATTCGGCCACGATCGCGGTCAGATCGTCGAAGAACTGCCGCCATTCGCGGTCGGTGGCGCGCCGCGCGGTCTGCTGCTGCTCGAGCACCAGCCGGCGGTCGCGCTCGGCCGGATTGACCAGATACAGGTCGACGGTATCGGTTCCGGCCACCACGCCCACCGACAGGCGCTCGGACATCCACACCGGACCCGGCGTCCGCCACAGCGTGCCGTGCACCGGCGTGCCGAGATCACCGCGGAAACCGTCGGCGGCGCGGGTGAAGGCCGCCGTCAACTGCTCACGCACCTCGACCGGCAGGCCCTCGTCGTACAGCCCGGATTCGATGCTGTCGCTGAGGGTTACGCACACCGACTCCAGGCGATCACCGTCGAAGCTGAACAGCGCGCGCTCCTGCTCCACCCGCAGCGTGGTGTGCGCGGGCACCAGCCGGGGCCGCGCCTCGTCCGAGCGCAGCGACCAGCCCGCCCGCTCGGCGAACGCGGAGACGTCCGCGCGGGTCCAGGTCCAGTCGAACTCCCGTGCGGCCTTGGCGATTTCGAGTCCGCCCGGCACATCCACCCGCAACGGGCCCGCGTCGAAACTCGACACCGCGTGCTCGCGCAGGAACTCCGCGCGCTGGGTGCGTGCGGTGGGATGCGGGGCGATGCCCAGCACCGCGATGTCCAGGTCCGCCTCGCCGTCGATCCAGCCGTCCGCGACCAGATCGGTGGTGGCCGCGACCCCGAGCGTGCGCAGCGCCTCCACCGCGCGAATCACGAATCCGCTCACCGCGGTTCGGCCCGCCACCCGCGAAATGCAGCAGGACCAGTTCGATTCCGGCCCGGCCGACCAGCCCCGCGACCGCAGGACCTGTTCCACATCCGCGCCGTACCGCCAGGTCGGATCGATGAACTCGCTGCGGCTCAACTCCGCGCACAGCTCCCCGTCCCCGGTGGTGAGCTGCACGTACCGCCCGCCCGCCGCGCTCAGCACCACGTGCGCGTCCGCCGGGAGCGTATCTACCAGCACCGCCAGATCGGCGGTCAGCCGACCCCAGCCGCCCAGTGCCGCGCGGCGGCGCGCCCCCTCGTGCCGCCGATCCATCCAGTACCGCTGCTCCACCGGATTGACCAGCAGCAGATCCACGCAGTCCGCCGAAGTGGTCAGCCCGACAACCACATTCGGGAAGACCCAGGCCACCCCCTCCTCCGCGCCCGCGCCCTGCTCGGCGGGCTCGCCCCACAGCTCCACGAACCGGGTACGCAACCGCGCCAGCGCCGCCGCCGGACCGTCCCCGCCGGGACCCGGGCAATCGGACACCGTCACCCGCACGTACGCAAGACCGCGCACGCTGCCCCAGAACATGGCCGAATCCGCCCACACGTCGAGTCCCGTGCGCGCGAACAGCGCGCCCTGGCGCATCGTGCCCACCGTCTCGGGACCGCTCCAGCCCGCCACCCGGGCGAAACGCCGAATATCCGGTGCGCCCCAGCGCCAGCCGAATCCGACTGCCGCCCTGACAATCTCCACCGCGCCCGGCACATCGACCCGCACCTCGAATCTCACCCCCGCGACCCTAATATCCCCGCCGGGTCCACCCGCGTGTTTCGCGGTCCGGCCGCCGGCCGCCGCCCGCCCACGCCGCGGGCGGCTACGGCCGGTACGGACCGAACGCGGGTAGCGTCGGGACGATGCGCACAGGTACGAGACTGTTCGGAATGTTTGTCGCATCGGGCCTCGCCCTCACGGTGTGCTCCTGCGGCGACTCCACCGCCGACCGCATGCGCGACACCGCCGCGGAGTTCGCCGACGCACTCAACGCCGACGACATCGCGGCGGCCGCCCGCGCCACCACCGACGAAAAACAGGCGACAACCACCCTCGACGGCCTCTACGACGCCCTCGGCAAAGACGTCGAATTCCGCGTCGGCGACATCGGCGACAACGGCGACTTCACCCTCGACGCCACCTGGAAACTCGGCCCCGACGGCAAGAACCAGTGGACCTACCGCACCACCGGCGACCTCGAGGACACCGACGACGGCTGGCGCGTGCACTGGAACCCCGCCACCCTCGCGCCGGGACTCGACATCGGGCCGCTCTCCTACAGCCGCGTCGACCCCAGCCCCGCGCCGCGCGTGCTCGACGCCGCCGGCGGCGAATTCATGACACAGCAGACCGTCACCCTGGTGAACCTCGCACCCGGCGCCGACACCGCCGCCGTGGCCGCCCTGCTGCGCGCCGCCGCACCCGGGGTCACCGCGGCCTCCCTGGACACCGAACTCGCCGGGGCACAGGGCAAACCGATCACGGCGGTACTGCTGCGCGAATCCGACATCGCACCCGTACGCGACGCCCTCACCGCGCTGCCGAACGTCACCCTCGCACCGCAGAACCGGCTGCTCACCACCGACAAGGCGCTGTCCTCACCCGTGTGGTCCGGCCTGAGCGAACAGTGGCAGAACGACGTCGACGCGGCGGCCGGATGGGCCGTGCGCGCCCGCGGCACCGACGGCACCCAGCGCGTGGGCGGCCCGGATGCCAAGCCCGCCGGCGATATTCGCACCACCCTCGATCCGGCCCTGCAACGCGCCGCCGAAACCGCCCTCACCCCGATCGAACAGCCCGCGGTCATCGTCGCCCTGCAACCCTCCACCGGGAACCTGCTGGCCATCGCGCAGAACGCCGCCGCCGACGCCCAGGGCCCCATCGCACTCACCGGCCTCTACCCGCCCGGCTCCACCTTCAAGACCGTCACCGTCTCCGCCGCCCTGCAAGCCGGAGCCGTCACCCCCGACACCGTCCTGCCCTGCCCCGGCACCGAGAACATCGAAGGACGACAGATCCCCAACGACAACAACTTCGACCTCGGCAGCGTCCCCCTGCACACCGCCTTCGCCCGCTCCTGCAACACCACCATGGGCCGCCTCGCCGTCAACCTCCCACCCGACGCACTGACCCACGCCGCCGCCCAACTCGGCCTCGGCACCGACTACATCACCCCCGCCCTCACCACCGTCACCGGCAAGGTCCCCGTCGCCGACACCCCCGCCCTGCGCGTCGAAGAAGGCATCGGCCAGGGCAAGGTCACCGCCACCCCCTTCGGCATGGCCCTGATCGCCGCCGCCCTCGCACACGGCACCCCGCCCGATCCCGCACTGCTGCAAGGCAAGCCCGGCACCCCCGACCGCCCCGCCGAACCCCTGCCCGCCGGCGTCGCCGACCAGATCCGCACCATGATGCGCGAAACCGTCACCGCGGGCACCGCCACCCAACTCGCCGACATCCCCGGGCTCCTCGGCAAAACCGGCACCGCCGAGTTCATCGACGACACCCACGCCCACGGCTGGTTCGTCGGCATCACCGGCGACCTCGCCTTCGCCGTCTTCATCAACGACGCGGGCAGCTCGGCGCCCGCCGTCGACGCGGCGGGCCGCATGCTCCGCGGCCGGTGACCCCGCGGCACGGGTCTCAGCCGCACAGCGCGCGTGCCAGCAACCCCGGAATATCGGTCGACGACGTCGTGCCGGTGAACGAGACGGTGACCGACCGCCCGGCCGCCGTCGTGCCCGACATCGCGGTGAACCCCCGGACACCACCGACATTGCCCACGAAATCCGTACCGCAGGGCAGTCGCAGGGTCGACACGCCCAGACCGTAGAAGAACCCGCTCCCGGAACCCATGTCGACCCCGTCCAGCATCTCGGGCACCCGCGACTCCGGCACCACCCGGCCCGCCCGCAGCGCGGCGAAGAACCGATTCAGATCCGCCCCGGTGCTGACCATCGCCCCCGACGCCCACGGCAGCGACGGCTCGATCCGAGTCGTATCGGTCACCACGCCACCGATATTCGCGTAACCCGTCGGATGCGGCGCCCGCAGACCGGTCTCGCCCGTCTCCGGCAGATACGTATCCGACAACCCGAGCGGAACCAGAATCCGGGCACGCAACTCATCGGCGAAGCGACGACCCGTCACCGCCTCGACCAGCATCCCGGCCACGAGGTAGTTGATATTCGCGTACTCGAACCGAGCACCCGGCGCGAGCCCCGTGGGCTCCCGCACGACCATCGCGACCTCCTCCGCGGGCGTGTACGTCCGCCCCGTCCGCGCCGCCTCGTACTCGTCCACCTCCGGCGACAGCGGCGGATCCAGCAAACCGCTGCGATGCCCGAGCAATTGGCGCACCGTGATCTCGCCCCCCGCGGGTCCCGCACCGGCCAGCAACCCCGGCAGGTACGCCTCGACCGGCCGATCGAGATCGATCCGCCCTTCCGCCGCCAACCCCACGACCAGCGCGGCCGTGAACGTCTTGGTGATACTCCCGATGCGCACATGCTGCGCCGGATCGACCGGAATCGCCTCTCCCACAGCCAGATCCGCCACACCCGCGGTCAGCACGGTGGTCACGTCGTCCACGGTCACCGTGGCGATCGCCCCCACCGCCCCGTCCCGCACCAGCTCCGCCAGATCGCCCCGCACCGCCTCGGCACCGGCCGGCGCCCCGCCGTCCCCGGCCGCACACCCCACCAGCAGCATCGAAGTCACACAGATCGACATACCAACAGCCCGCCATCGCATGGCCCGACACTAGAAATCGTTCCCGCGCACACACATCGGACCGCGGTACCACCCCGCCTCACCCCGTGGTACCGGTCCGCCGGTCGCTAGCGCACCCGCGCCCTCGGCCGCTGCGGGCGGGAACCGCCGAAGCGGGGGAGCAGGGAAAGACCACGGTAACTCAGCGCCGACTGCAGCAGCGCGACGCCGATGATCACCGCCACGACGGTGAACCCGGTGCGGTAGACCGTGGGCAGCAGCACACCCAGCGCGCCACCGAGCACCCACGCCAACTGCAGGACCGTCTCGGTGCGGCCGAAACCCGACGCGATGGATTCCGGCGGCAGATCGTCCTGGATCGAGGCATCCAGCGACACCTTCGCCAGCGCGGTGGACGCCGACGCGACCAGTGTCGCCAGCACCGCGCCCACCAGACCGTTCTGAAGCGCCGCGACGATGGTGATCGCCAGGCAGGCGCCCGTGCACGACAGGATGATCGCGGCCGGGCGGCCCAGGCGTAACCGGGCGCCGGTGAAGTTGCCGCCGAAATTGCCGACGCCCGCCGCCGCACCGGCCGCCGCCAGCATGAGGGCCTGGCGCAGCGCGGACTCGTCACTCGACTTGGCCACGAAGGCGATATAGAACGTCAGAAAACCGGTCAGGACACGGATCGCGCAGTTCGCCCACAACCCCGCGATCACCGTGCGGCCCAACGGTTGCCGGGCGCGCAGGCGCGGGCGGGCGGGGTGCTGCCGGGCTTGCGCCGCGGGATCGGCCGCGCCGGATGCAACGGGGCCGGCGGAGCCCGGCGCGGTGGCGACTGCCGCGGGATCCGGCCGACCCGGTGTGCCCCCGCCGGAATCCCGATACCCGAGCGTCGCCGGAACCTCACCCTCGGTGACCTCCACCCACGGCGGGATACGCAAACTCAGATACGCGCCTGCCGCCGCGAGCAGCGCCGCCACCACCAGCGCACCCGTGGAATGGAACACGAACGCGGCCGCCGCCGCGACACCGCCCGCCACGATCGAACCGCCCACCAGGCCGAACACAGTCAACCGCGAGTTCGTGCGCACCAGATCTATCCCCGGCGGCAGCACCCGCGGCGTCACAGCGCTTTTCAGCACCGAGAACGACTTGCTCAACACCATCGACCCCAGCGCCAGCGGATACAGCGCCCAACTGTTCAGACTGAAGATCAACCCGACCGCGACCAGCACCCGCAACCCGAACGTCGCCGCCAGCGCGATCCGCCGCCCGTGCTGCAACCGATCCAGCAGCGGCCCGATCACCGGCGCGATCACCGCGAACGGCGCGACCGTCATCAACAGATACAACGCGACGTTCACCCGCGACTGCGTGGCCGGACTCGCGAAGAACAACGTATTGGCCAGCGCCACCGCGATAGCCGCGTCGGTCGCGAAGTTCGCGACGGTCGCCCGCATCAACGCCGTCAACCCGGACTCGTACGCCCCGTCCGCCCGCGCGGCCCGCTGCACCATCTCGACCCCGCGCCGCGCAGCCAGCTCCCCTCGAGCCAGCGCCCCCCGCCCCGCCGACACGGACCCCGAACCAGGCTCATCAGAGGTGCCCACCGCCCGATTCTCGCAACGCCCGCGCAGGTTGCCCTGGCCCCACGCCGAGACGCCCGCCGAACTCGCCCCCTATCGTCGGTTCCGATCCACAGCAGGGGCTGCGATCACGCCGCCCGCAGCGCTCCGGATCCGAGGTCTTTGCGGGATCCGTCAGGCCGCGCAGCCGTTCGACGCGGGCCAGCGGAACGGGTTATGGACCGAGATCCCTTGCGCCACATAGTTGTATGTGCCCAGGACCAGTCCTCCATAGACTTCCTGTTCGCCCAGACTCGAGATATCGACTACGCGATCCCAGAAGATGTCGCTGTTTGCCAGCATCGCGAGCTCCGGATCATCCAGAACCGCGGCTATTCGAGCAAGGCGCGCACGGCTAGGAGAGGCCTTCCACATCGCAGAGCCGCAGAATTGAGAATCTATCGAAGATTGGAAGTTGCGTGATGTGATTCCCTTGTCGGTCAAGAGCTGCCGGACGCGGTTCCAAACCTCCTTCGGGACGGTGTCCACGTTCGTGTTGTGCACGAGCGAACCGAGCTCGACGAGCACGGCCTCTGCCGCCAGCCCTCGGGCTCCGTGGACACCAACCCCTTCGAGGAAGCGAGTCTGGTGGTCCGCTCCGCCGATACGGAGATGCCAGCAGTCCCGGTAACCGGTTTTTCGGGCACAGTAGATGCGGCCGTGAATACCGAGCCGGGTCAGCAAGTGGGCGACGTCGTCGATGAGCCGGCGGCTCGTGGACGCGTAGTAGACCTGAGCCTGTCTGCCCTTTGGATCCCAGCGAACAGAGCCGTCTGTAGCCCACAGGTGTCGTAAGAACAGGGTGATCTTTCGGTTCGTGAGTCCGAAAATACGTTCCGGAACGAACTTCTCGTAACTGCGCAGTCCGAATAATCCGAGTTCATCGAGCCACGCGGCGATGGGGTTACGCTTCCCATGGGTAAGTCGGTAGGGCGCCGGCAAACGAAGAGTGGTTACCCGGGCCGCCGCGTATTCGTCGCGTATAGCGGTGATGCCGAAATGTTTCGCGGCGTTGGTCACCACGTTGAGGTTCGCTTCGTCAACGCTCGCATACCGTATCGGCTGCTTCTTCACACATGAACCATCACCGATCATATGGGCCAACAGGATCACTTCGGGGTCGGGCATCGTCCCTGTGTGTTCGGGTGCCGGGATTCTGCGGGGGATCGCCAGCCGGGAATCGACCGCTAGGGACCGCAGCGGAGTCCAACCATCCACGGTCAGAAACGGATGGTTGACCGTCGCATCGATCAGGCGGCCGGACGCCAGTCGTAGCCGGGACACTTCGGAACGACCGCTGTGGAAGACATGCATCATCGGACGGGCAACCATCCGCATTTCCTCGTCGACGGACCAAACGAGCGGCAGTTCCCCACTCCCGAGCAGCTCGCCGATCGAGATCTCGCTCCCGTTGTCCGCGCGCAGGATCCGGGTGGAAGCTGGAAAACAACCGGGACCGGAAGGTCGGAATTTCCCGTATTGCGCATAAATTCGGTTCTCTGTAAGAGGTGAATTCATGAAACAATGGTATCCGGAAAGGACTAGCCGCGAGCCATATCCACGAACCTGCTCAGATGCAATTGATGGGCCACGGTGATAGTAGCGGTCGGGCCATTTCGGTGCTTACCCACAATCAAGTCTGCCTCTCCGCCCCGTGGGTCATCCCTCTCGAATGCATCTGGCCGATGAAGCAAGATCACCATGTCAGCATCCTGTTCAAGGGATCCACTCTCGCGAAGATCAGAAACCATTGGTCGCTTATCTGTCCGTTGCTCCGGCCCGCGATTCAGCTGACTAATAGCAATAACGGGAACTTCCAATTCCTTGGCCATCAGCTTCAGGCTTCGTGAAAAGTCCGAGACCTCTTGCTGGCGAGATTCGACTTTCTTTCCCGAACTCATCAGCTGCAGGTAGTCCACGACAATAAGCCGCAAATCATGCCGCTGCTTGAGCCGCCGGGCCTTCGCCCGAATTTCCATCATGGTCAAGTTGGGCGAATCATCCACGAACAACGGCGCTTCACTGATCTCACTCATCCGCCGAGCCAGCCGAGTCCAGTCGTCGTCGCTCATCCGCCCCGACCGCATGTCCCCGAGCTTGATCTTCGCCTCGGCCGACAGCAAACGCATGACGATTTCCGTACGGCTCATTTCCAGGGAGAAGATAACGCTCGCCATTCCATGCTTGATGGAGCAGCTGCGCATGAAATCCATGCCCAAAGTCGATTTACCGACACCGGGCCGCGCCGCGACGATGATCATCTGGCCCGCGTGGAGGCCGTTGGTCAGTTCGTCGAGCTCGGTGAAACCCGTTGGGACGCCGAGGGAGATGCCGCCGCGGCTCGCGATCGAGTCGATCTCGTCCATCGTGGGCTGCAGGAGCTCCTCCAGGGGGAGGAAGTCCTCGCTCGAGCGGCGTTCGGTCACCTCGTAGAGCTCGGCCTGGGCGCGGTCGACCACCTCGGCCACGTCCTGGCCGTCGGCGCCGGCGTAGCCGTACTGGACGATCCGGGTGCCGGCCTCGACCAGGCGGCGCAGGATCGCCTTCTCGGCGACGATCTCGGCGTAGTAGCCGGCGTTGGCGGCGGTGGGGACCGTTTGGGTCAGGGTGACCAGGTACGGGGGGCCACCGATGCGCTTGAGCTCGCCGCGGCGGTCCAGGGTCGCGGAGACGGTGACGGGGTCGGCGGGTTCGCCGCGGCCGTAGAGGTCCAGGATCGCGTCGTAGACGGCCTGGTGCGCGGGGCGGTAGAAGTCGCCGGGGCGAATGACCTCGATGACGTCGGCGATGGCGTCCTTGGACAGCAGCATGCCGCCCAGTACCGATTGCTCGGCGGCCATGTCGTGCGGCGGCTGGCGGCCGAAGTCCTCGCCGGGTGCCTCGCGATACTCCGACGGTCCCTGATCGTCGTGGCCGCGATCATCGATGACTGCCATCCGGCTCGACCGTCCTCTCTCCTGCGGCACGGATCGGACATCCCTGTTCTACGCCTGCGCACCGACAGGTTCCGAACTCGTGATCCACGACAATGATGCGAACCTAAGCGAAGCTACCGGCTCCACCAAACGGAACTGTGCATACAGCTGTGGATAAAGTGGGTGTTGTTCACCAACCGTTGTGCACCCCCTGTGGATGAACTGGGGACAACAATCGGTGAAGTGGGTGAATCCCCAGGTAGCGTCCGATTTCTCGATGTTCGCAACTGTGGATCAAACCGGTGCGGCGTGTCGCTGGACGGCAACCTTCGGGCGTGTTGGGTGAACAGCGTTTCCCCGGGGGGTGACCTGACGCACAACAAGGCCGGTCGGTATCCCGATTACTCCACAGCCCGCGCCGAACATCGCGCGCACACCGGACCGGGTCCGGGACAAACAGAATCGGAGGCCATCCCGCAGGGATGGCCTCCGACAGCGCCGAACTTATTCGGCGGCGTTGACCTGCAGGTCGAACTTGGCAGCCACGTCCGGGTGCAGGTGCACCTTGACGCCGTGCTTGCCGGTGCTCTTGATGTGAGCCTTCGGCAGCTCGATGCTGCGCTTGTCGACGACCGGGCCGCCCGCGACCTTGATGGCGGCGGCGACGTCGGCGGCGGTAACCGAACCGAACAGCTTGCCGGTGCCGGCGGTCTTGACCGACAGCGCCACACCGGTCAGGCCCTCGATGGCCTGCTTCAGCTCGTTGGCGTGATCCAGGTCGCGCACCTTGCGCGCGTCCTGGGCACGACGGATGCCGGCAACCTGCTTCTCGGCGCCGCGGGTGGCGACGATCGCCAGGCCACGGGGCAGCAGGAAGTTACGGCCGTAACCGTCCTTGACCTCCACGGTGTCGCCAGGCGCACCGAGGTGATCCACATCAGCAGTCAGAATCAACTTCATTGCTGTGGTTTCCCTTCTCAGCGAGCGGTGGACACGTAAGGCAGCAGTGCGACCTCACGGGAGTTCTTGACGGCCACGGCAACGTCGCGCTGGTGCTGCACGCAGTTGCCGGTCACACGACGAGCGCGGATCTTGCCGCGATCGGACACGTACTTGCGCAGCAGCGCGGTGTCCTTGTAGTCGATGTTGACGGTGCCGGACTTAGCTTCCTTGCAGAATGCGCAAGCCTTCTTCTTCAGCACCTTCTCGCGTGCCGGTGCTTTGCCCATTTGTCTTTCTCCGTACTTTTGGGGAGGGCTCGGTCGAGCTCAACTCCCTACGCGGGCCGTTCTAGAACGGCGGTTCATCGTCCATCTGCTGCCCGCCCCCGAAGGAGCCGGCCGCGGGCGCACTGCCCCACGGGTCGTCGCCGCCACTCTGGGCGCCACGACCTCCGCCACTGCCACTGCCACCGCCGGAGTAACCACCCTGGCCCTGGCCGCCACCGCCACCCTGATTGCCACCGCCGGAGAAACCTCCGCCGCCTCCGCCACCGCCACGGGTGGTCTTGGCGATCTTCGCGGTCGCGTACTTCAGGGACGGGCCGACCTCTTCGACCTCGAGCTCGACGACCGTGCGCTTCTCACCCTCGCGGGTTTCGTAGGAGCGCTGCTTGAGTCGTCCGCTCACGATCACTCGAGAGCCACGGGTCAGGCTCTCGGCGACATTCTCCGCAGCTTCGCGCCAGATGTTGCAGCGCATGAAAAGCGCTTCGCCGTCTTTCCATTCATTGGTATTACGGTCGAACACACGGGGAGTCGACGCGACCGTGAAGTTCGCGACTGCCGCACCCGCGGGCGTGAATCGAAGCTCGGGGTCAGCCGTCAAGTTTCCGATGACGGTGATGACCGTGTCGCCTGCTGCCATGGTTCCTCCTGCTATCCGGTGCAGTCCGCAGTGCACTCGCCTGTTGCGGTCAGCCTAGAGATAGGCACCGACCGTTTACGAGCGCACATGCGGGAGGACAGGACCTACTTCTTGCCGAGCCGCAGCACCTTGGTGCGCAGCACCGACTCGTTCAGGCCCAGCTGGCGATCCAGCTCGCTGACGGTGGCCGGTTCGGCGGTCAGCTTGACGATGGCGTAAATGCCTTCGGCCTGCTTGTTGATCTCGTAGGCGAGACGGCGCTTTCCCCAGATGTCGACGTTGTCGACCTTGCCGCCCTCTGTGCCGACCACGCCGAGCATGGTGTTCAGATTCGGGCCAACGGTGCGCTCGTCCTGACTCGGATCGAGAATAACCATCACTTCATAATGACGCACGGACCTCATCACCTCCTGTGGACTGTAAGACGGCCATGGACGATCCATGGCAGGAGGGTTCGTTGCGTCAGCAACCCGGCAAGGCTACATGAACCCGATCTGAGCTGCGAAATCGGGCTCCGGCTCGAGCTGACCCGGTCGTGACCGGCCGAAGCGGCTTAGGGTGGGGGCCATGTCGAACCGACCCGTCGCCGGTGCGCCGGTCGCCGGCCGCCGTGCGGGCGGACCCGGCGCGGCGGGCACGCCGCTAATGCTGTGGACGCTGCTGGCCTGCGCGTTCACCCTGTTGCTCGGCTATTTGAACAAGGCACGTTGTGCCGCCGCGCCTTTCGACGGCGCGGGCCGCAGCACCATTTTCGACAGCGTCAAGGATTCGGACGTCTGCTATTCCGACATCCAGTTCCTGTGGCTGGGCCGCGACATCGATCTGCACGTGTTCCCGTATCTGTCCGGCGGCATCACCCCGGACGGCGTCCTGACCGGCGGCGCCGTGGAGTACCCGGTGCTGAGCGGTGTGTTCATGTGGCTGGGCGCGCTGGGCGCCGGCGACGACGCGGTGTTCCTGCGCAATTCGGCGCTGTTGCTCGCGCCGTTCGCGCTGTTGACGGCGTATCTGCTGGTGCGCCTGGCCGGGCGCGCGGCGCTGCTGTGGGCGGCGGGCCCGCCGCTGGTGCTGTACGCCTTCCACAACTGGGAGCTGCCGGTGGTGTGCACGGCGGTCGCGGCGGTGTACGTGGTCGCGACCATGACCCGGTATTCGCTGCGCACGCGCGGCGTCATCGCCGCGGTGCTGCTCGGGATCGGCTTCTGCCTGAAGTTGTATCCGGGCATCTTCGTGCTGCCGCTGCTGCTGTACGTGCTGGTGGGTGAGCCCGCGCCGGGGGAGAATCCACGCGCCGCACGGCCTTTCGATGTGCGGGGGGCGTTCGCGGTGGCGGGTGCGGCGATCGGCACGGTGGTGGCGGTCAATCTGCCGTTCGCGCTGGCCGGGTACGAGGGCTGGCGGGCCTCGATCACGTTCCAGCAGTTGCGCCAGGCCGATATCACCACCAATTCGATCTGGTACTGGGGTCTGCGGCCGTTGTTCGGCACCGCCGCCGACTCCGAGTCCACGTTCCAGGATGTGGTGTCGGTGGCCTCGCCGGTGCTGGTGCTGGCCGCGTTCGCGCTGGCGGCGTGGCTCGGCTGGCGGCGGTATCTGCTCAACGGCTGGTATCCGTGGATCGGGGTCAGCGGCGCGATGCTGTGCGGATTCCTGCTGCTGCACAAGGTCCATTCACCGCAGTACACGCTGTGGCTGATTCCGTTCCTGGTGCTGCTGGAGGTCCCGTGGGGCCTGATCGCCGGGTATCTGCTCGCGGACGCGGCGATCGGCATCGGGGTGTTCCGGTATTTCTACGCGCTGGGCTCGGGGCGTTCGGCCCAGGTGATGGAGAACGTGGTGCAGTTCGGCGTCTGGGGGCGGGCGGCGCTGCTGGTGGTGTTCTTCTTCATGTTCGTGTGGGCGAAAGAGCGTGGGCCGCTGGGTGTTCGGGGCCGGGTCGTGTTCGCCGCGGAGCGGGAGCCCGCGCCCGCGCGCTTCTGATCCGGTACGCCCCGACATGCGCTCGGCGGGTGCCGAAGTCGCCGCGGGGCGGGTCGCGCGCGGCACACTGTGACGATGCTGCACTTGCGAACCATGGCTCCGGCCACCATGACCGCCGATATTCTCGCGGCGCTGGAGTGCGACGACGCGGTGACCGGGCTCGCGGTGTTCCGGGGCGCCGCCGTCCGCCCGGCCGGGGATCTGATCATGGCGCAGGTGGCCCGCGAAGCGGCGAACGACGTGATCCAGCGGCTTCGGGACCTGCGGGTGCATCAGGTCGGCAGTATCGAGATGGATCCGGTCGGAACCTGGTTGTCGCGCAGTGGTTTCGAGGCCGAGGTGCGCACCCCGGGCAGCAGCGCGGACGCGGTGGTGTGGGCGGAGGTGACGCAGCGGGCCTACGACGAGACCGAACTGAACTGGACGTTTCTGAGCTTTCTGACCCTGGCGACGGTCATCGCGAGTATCGCCATCGTGGTCGATTCCCAGATCCTGGTGGTCGGCGCGATGGTGCTCGGCCCGGAGTTCGGGCCGATCGCGGCGCTGGGGGTGGCGCTGGTGCGGCGTCGATTCGTGTTGTTGCAGCTGGCGATTCGCACCCTGGTGCTGGGTTTCGTGGTGGCGATCGGCCTGACCATCGTGCTGGCGCTGGTGGCGCGCGGGCTGGGCTGGATCACGCTGGCGGATGTGATCGGCCCGCGGCCGGGTACCGCGTTCATCTACACCCCCGACAAGTGGTCGTTCATCATCGGGGTGATCGCGGGCGCGGCGGGGGTGCTGGCCATCACCTCGGCGAAGTCGCTCGGTCTGGCGGGTGTGTTCATCTCGGTCACCACGGTTCCGGCGGCGGGCAATATCGCCCTGGGCGTGGCGTTCGGCGACGGTTCCACCATCTGGGGCAGTGTCGCGCAGTTGCTGTTGAACATCGGGGGAATGGCGTTGGCGGGCTGGCTCACCCTGGCGTTCCAGCAGGCGGTGTGGTCGCGGGTGTCGGTGCGGCGGGCCCGGCATCTGCGGTTGCCGCACCGGCGCATGCTCTGAGCGCCGGTGGCTGAACGACCGCGCCCGCCACGCGAATTCGCGTGACGGGCGCGGGGAAGAGCGTTCGGGGATCAGCCGACCGGGGTGACTTCCTTGTCGTTCACCGCATCCACCTCGTCGCCGTCCTCGCGGCGATTGCGCATGATGCTGGTGATGAAGGCCGCGCCGATGAAGGCGATGCCGATCAGGCCGGTGATCAGCTCGTTGACGTGCACGCCGATCGAGATGAACAGGATGGCGGCCAGGGCGCCGATGGCCCAGTGCGCGCCGTGCTCGAGGTACACGTACTCCGCGAGGGTGCCCTTGCGGACCAGGTACACGGTGATGGAACGCACGAACATGGCGCCGATCAGGCCCAGGCCCAGGGCGATGATGATCGGGTCCGAGGTGATGGCGAACGCGCCGATGACACCGTCGAAGGAGAAGGACGCGTCCAGGACCTCGAGGTAGAGGAACAGGAAGAAGCCCGCCTTGCCGGTGGCCTTCGCCAATTCCGAAGGCCCGCCGGACTTCGCGGCCGCTTCTTCGGCTTCCTCGGCCAGCTCCTCGGTGTGGAACATCGAGCCGAGGCCGTCGACGACGACGTAGACGACCAGGCCGAGCACGCCGGCGAACAGCACGGTGGAGCGGTGGTCGTCGTCGGCGATGTATTCGGCGGTGAGCAGGATCGTGACCAGGGTCAGCACGACGGCGAGCATGTCCAGCTTGCCGAGCTTGGCCAGCGGGCGCTCGAGCCAGCCGAGCCAGGTGATCTCGCGCTCTTCGAGGATGAAGTTCAGGAACAGCATCAGCAGGAACGCGCCGCCGAAGGAGGCGATCTGCGGATGCGCCGCGGTGAGCAGGGATTCGTAGGTGGGGCTGCCGTCGGTGGGCACGTTGAGTGCCAGGTCGAGGGCTTCCTTGGGGTTCAGGCCGGCGGTGATCCACACGATGGCGAGCGGGAAGACCAGGCGCATACCGAAGACGGCGATCAGGACGCCGATGGTAAGGAAGATCTTCTGCCAGAACTCGCTCATCCGTTGCAGGACGGTGGCATTGATGACCGCGTTATCGAACGACAGCGACACCTCGAGGATGCCCAGGATGGCGCACAGTGCCAGTGCTGTCGGTCCGCCATACACGAATGCCACCACAAGGGAGACCACCGTGATGACGAGGGAGAGGCCGAAAATACGCAACACTGGAGTGGGCCTTTCGTGAGCCGGATGCGTTCGGGTGGAGCTGTTTTACTGAGCGGGCGCTTGGCCGCACACCGCTGAATGCTCGCACGCGGGAGGCTCATGCGCCCGAGCCCCCCTGGCGCGACGGATTATTCGCCTCAGACCGTGACGCCGTAGTCGCGGGCGATGCCGGCCAGGCCGGAGGCGTAGCCCTGGCCGATGGCGCGGAACTTCCACTCGGCGCCGTTGCGGTAGAGCTCGCCGAAGACCATGGCGGTTTCGGTGGAGGCGTCCTCGCTCAGGTCGTAGCGGGCGAGTTCGGTGCCGTTGGCGCGGTCCACGACGCGGATGTACGCGTTGCGCACCTGGCCGAAGCTCTGGCTGCGCTGGTCCGCCTCGTAGATGGAGACGGGGAAGAAGATCGACTCGATGGTCGGGGGCGTGGCGGCGAGGTCGATGTTGATGACCTCGTCGTCGCCTTCGCCCTCGCCGGTGCGGTTGTCGCCGGCGTGCACGATGGCGCCCTCGGGCGAGGAGAGGTTGTTGAAGAAGACGAAGTGCTTGTCGGACACGACCTTCTTGTCGGCGCCGGTCGCGATGGCGCTCGCATCCAGGTCGAAGTCGGTCCCGGTGGTGGTCCGCAGATCCCAGCCCAGGCCGACCGACACGGCGGTCAGGTTCGGCGCCTGCTTGGTCAGCGAGACATTTCCGCCCTTGGACAAACTGACACCCATGCGGGGAATCCCTTCCGTTGGAAAGCGTTTTAGCGTTGTCGTATCGCGGCATGTCCGAATTGCCGGGTCCGCTAGCTAGACCCTAGTGGTTTCCCGTGGTGTTGTGCAGGAACAAGACGAGGACATCCCCCGGCACAACCCTGTCTCGCGACATGTCACCTGCGTTGATCGTCATAGTCGCCGCCGATGTGAACAGTTGCCTACCATCGGGGCGTGGCAGGCCGTAGGCGGGGATGGTTCGGCGGGCAGAGATCAGCCCGCAACGACGAATGGGTGCAGCAGGCCAGGCAGACGCTCACGGCGGCCTTCCTGGACATGGACCGCAGGCAGAGCATCGCCGAGGCGGCCGTGGCGGCGTCGGCGCAGGTCTTCCCCGAACGCGGGATGAGTGCGCGCTGGGAGCCGATCCGGGCGCGCTGCTATGACGCCGCGGGGGTCTATCTGGCCCTGACCGAGCGGCTGGACCAGGCCGAACGCACCGGCGGCACGGTGCCGCAGCAGGAGATCGACGCGTCCATCCGCCGGCTGGGCGACGCCGCGCGCGGGGTGGACGATTTCTATCGCGGTGAGCAGGCCCATCTCGAGCACGCCGTGGCGGTGTACGGGACGGTTCCGCAATTGGTTGCCCAGGTGCGTGCTGCGGCGGTGAGCGCGCGGCAGGCGGCCGACGCGTCCGCGTACGCGGGATACCCTTCCGTGCGCCAGTGCGCGCGGGCTGTGGATGAGGGTCTCGTCACACTCGAGGCCGCGGTGGCGGGTGCCGGGGCGGGGGTGGTGCGCGAGGCCGCGAGCAACCTCGAGGGGCGGACCCGGGAGCTGTCAAGGGCACTGGAAGACGCACCGGGCAAACAGCATTCGGCGACCACCGCGCTCGCCTCGGCGGGCACCCGATTGTCGGCCGCGCGGCACCGGGTCGAACGGGTGCCGCCGGCCCTGTCCGCCCTGCTCCGGGAGTTCAACGCTGCGAGTTCGGCGGATTTGGCCAACAATGAACGGGAAGCCCACCGAGAGATCGAAGCCGCAGCCGCGGAACTGACCCGGGCACGGGCCACGCTGCAGCAGGACGACCCGGAGCAAACACTTGATCTGACCACTTCAGCCCGCGGACATCTGGCCTCGGCAGAGGAACAGGCCGACGCCGTCACCGACCGGCTCGCCCTGCTGCGAGAGGTCCGTGCGAACCCGCAGGACCAAGCCAAGGCCGTACGGTTCAAGCTGCGCGACGCGCAGATGCTGGCGGTGAACCAGGGTCTGGTCGCCGAGTGGGGGTCGGTGCTGGATGCCCAGTCCGACCGGTTGGAACGAGTTTCCTCCGGTTTGGTGGGTCGGCATCCCGATTACTGGGCATACGTAACCGAGCTGGAAGCCATCACCGCGTTCATCGCCGGGGTGGTGGATCGAATGAGAAACACCGAGAAATAGACCGACCGACCAGAAGGAGGAACGGGGCACGATGACCGCGACCATCACCACCTATCCGGAAGTCGCCCCCGTCTCACTGCACAAGCGGCAGCCGATGCGGCACTTCCGCCAGGTCCCCGGACCCGAGCTACGCCTGCTGTTCCACCGCCTGCCCGAGCCCTTCGGCGACTGCGCCGACCGCGACACCCTGGCCATGGCGCTGGGCGCGACCCTGTACGTCCCCGCCACCCGTGCGGATCTGACCGCCACCATCGTGCGGCGCGCCCAGGGCGGGGTCTGCTCGATGGTCATCGACCTCGAGGACGCGGTCGCCGATCACGAGGTCGAGTTCGCCAAGGGCCAGGCCGCGGCCACGCTCAACGAGCTCGGCGCGGGCACCGACATGTACCCGCTGCTGTTCGTGCGCGTGCGCGACGCGGCCTCGATCGGTGAGATCGTGGACCGGCTCGGCACGGGCGCGCGGGTGCTCACCGGCTTCGTCTTCCCCAAGTTCGACAGCGGCAGCGGCGGTGAATACCTCGACGCGCTGGCCGCGGCCTCGCAGCGGCTGGGCCGCACCCTGTTCGGCATGCCGGTGCTCGAGTCCCCGGCGCTGGTGCATCGCCAGACCCGCGACAGCGAACTGCATCGCATCCGGGACCTGCTCACCGAGCATCGCGATCAGGTGCTCGCGGTGCGCATCGGGGCCACCGACATGTGCTCCACCTTCGGCATCCGGCGCGACCGCGACCTGACCATCTACGACGTGCGCGTGGTCGCCGACGTCATCGCCGACATCGTGAACTACCTGGGCCGCACCGACGGCACCGGCTTCATCATCACCGGGCCGGTGTGGGAGTACTTCGCCGACCACGAGCGCATGTTCCGGCCGCAGCTGCGCACCTCGCCGTTCCTCGAGCACGACGCGGTGCCGTTCCGGCAGTACCTGGTCAGCCGGGACCTGGACGGCCTGCTGCGCGAGATCGCGCTGGACCGCGCCAACGGCATCCAGGGCAAGACCGTCATCCATCCCTCGCACGTGGCCGTGGTGCACGCGCTGTCGGTGGTGACGCACGAGGAGTACTCCGACGCCCTGGACATCCTGCGCGAGGACGGGGGCGGCGTGGCCGCCTCGGAGTACCGCAACAAGATGAACGAGATGCGCCCGCACCGCAGCTGGGCGCACCAAACCCTGCTGCGCGCACGGGTATTCGGCGTCACCAACAAGGGAGTGTCCTTCGTGGATCTGCTCAAGGCGCTGGTCGCCTCGTGACCGGCGCGAGCGAGACGATCGGCGAACTGCCCTGGGCCACCCGCGAACTCGGCCTCGGCGTGCGGCACGGCGAGAGCGCCACGCCCGCGGACCCCGCGCTCGACGGGGTCGACTGGCTGGTCCCGGATCTCATCGAACCCGGTCTCAGACACAATAATCCGCGTCGCGCGCACCTGCTGATCTCGACCGTGCTCGGCAAACACCTGCCCACCGACCCGCACCGGGTGATCGCCGCCGCGAACAGCCTGGGCGATCTGGTGCTCGAGGTGCTCGCCCCGGCCGCCGCCGCCCCCGGCCCGGCCGTCGGGACCGACACCGGCCCGGCCCCCGATGCCGCGGTCGCCGCTGCGGCCCGCTCCGCGAGAACCAGTGCGGCCGCCGAACCGGCTGCCGCACAGCTCGATTCGACCCCGATCCCCGCCGTGGTGCTGGGCTTCGCCGAGACCGCGACCGGCCTCGGGCACGGCGTCGCCGCCCGCATCGGCGCGGCCTGCTACCTGCACTCCACGCGCCGCGACGTCCCCACCGCGCAGACCCTCACCGGATTCGAGGAGGGGCACTCGCACGCCACCTCGCACCTGCTGCAGCCCGCGCCCGCCGAGATCTTCCTGAACAGCCTGCCCATGGTGCTGGTCGACGACGAGATCTCCACCGGCGCGACCGCGCTGGACGCGATCCGCTCGCTGCACGAGTTCACCCCGCGCACGCACTACGTGCTGGCCTCGCTGGTGGACATGCGCACCGAGGACGACAGGGCCGCCTTCGAGAAGGCCGCGGCCGAGCTCGGCGCGCGGATCGACACCGTCTGCCTCGCATCGGGGGAGACCCTGCTGCCCGACCGTCTGGTGGAGTCGGTGGCCGCGCTGCCCGCGCCGGAACTGAACCCGGTCGCCGAGGTCCCCGGCCACGTCGCCCGCATCGAACTGCCCTGGCCCGCCGACGTTCCCGAAGGCGGACGGCACGGCATCCTGGACTCGGACACGCCCGCGTTCGACGCCGCGCTGGCCGCGACCGCCGCCACCCTCTGGCGCGAACTCGACGCCCTCGCGTGGGCGAGCGTGGACCCCGAGCGGGGCGGCAGCCCGCGCCCGGTCATCGTGCTCGGGCACGAGGAGTTCATGTATCTGCCGCTGCGCCTGGCGGCCGCGCTCGCCGACAGCGGCGTGCCCACCCGCTACCAGACCACCACCCGCTCACCGGCGTACGTGCTGGACGAGCCCGGCTACCCGCTGCGCCGCGGCTTCCGCTTCACCGCACCCGAACCCGACGACGTGCCGCGCTTCGTCTACAACGCGCGGTGGCCCGAACCGGCCGCGGCCGACCCGATCCTGCTGGTCGTGGTCGACGAACCGGGCGACACCGACCGCCTGTACTCCGGCGGCGGCCTCATCGACGTGCTGACCGCCTCGGGCGCCGATGTCGTGGTCGCGGTGCTGCCCGCCGCCGATCCCCGCGCCCTCGCCGCCGCCCGCACCGCGTCCCCCGCCGCACCCGAATTCGATTCGCCGACCGGAGAATAGACAGAACCTGATGACCGCACCGGACTCCGATTCCACCCCGACATCCGCCCGCACCCTGCCCGAACCGCTGCGCGGACCCGAGTTCGGGTCCTACGCGCCGGACGAGGTCGTCTGGCTGCTCAAGGATCTGTCCGCGGTGGACCTGGAAGCCGATGTGGCCGAACGGGAGAGCCGGATCCAGGCGGGTGAGGCGCACTACGCCGAATCGCTGCCCGTGGAGTACCAGCCCGACGCGGCCTATCGCGAACTGTTCGACAAGGTCCTGGCCGAGAGCGCCGAGCGGCTGGCCCTCGCGGTGGCGACCGTCGCCGAACTGGTGGTCGCCGAGCGCGGTGACGACGTGGTGCTGGTGTCGCTGGCGCGCGCGGGCACCCCGATCGGCGTGCTCATGCGGCGCTGGCTGGCCCGGCGGACGCCGAGCCTGGACGTGCCGCACTACGCGGTCTCCATCGTGCGCGACCGCGGCATCGACGCGGTGGCACTGGATTACCTTGCCGCGCATCACGATCCCGCCGACATCGTCTTCGTGGACGGCTGGACCGGCAAGGGCGCGATCACCCACGAGCTCGCCGACGCCCTGGACGCCTACGCCGCCGCCGGTGGCGCGCGCTTCGACCCGGACCTGGCCGTGCTCGCCGATCCCGGCGCGTGCGTGCGCACCTACGGCACCCGCGACGACTTCCTGATCGCCTCGGCCTGCCTCAATTCCACGGTCTCGGGCCTGGTGTCGCGCACCGTGCTCAACGACACCCTGATCGGGCCGGGCGATTTCCACGGCGCGAAGTTCTACGCCGAACTCGCCGCCGACGATGTCTCGGGCAAACTGCTGGAGGCGGTCACCGCCGCCTTCGACACGATCCATCCCCGGGTCGCCGCGCAGGTCGCCGAGCTGCGCGCCGCCGACCGCAGCCCGACCTGGGCCGGGTGGGCCTCGGTGGAGCAGGTGCGCGCGGCGTACGGCATCTCCAGCGTCAATTTCGTGAAACCCGGTGTGGGCGAGACGACCCGGGTGCTGCTGCGCCGGGTACCGTGGCGGGTGCTGGTCCGCGAGGCCGACGCTCCCGAGCACGCCCATATCCGCATGCTCGCCGCCGCTCGCGATGTTCCCGTCGAGGTGGTTCCGGACCTGGCCTATGCGTGCATGGGTTTGATCAAGGATGTGAAGAAGTAAATGGTGGACCGAAGACGACTATCGCGTCGAACCACGCTCATCGCGACCGACCTCGATCGCACCATGATCTACTCCCGCAACGCCTTCGGCGCGGACCCCGGGCTGACCACGGTGTGCGTGGAACACCTCGAGGGCGCGCCGCTGTCCTACATGACCACCGACGCCGCCGACCGCATGCGCATGCTGACCGCGCCGGCGGCGGTCATCCCCACCACCACCCGGACCATCAAGCAGTTCAACCGGATTCGACTACCCGGCGCCCCCTGGCGCTACGCCATCACCACCAACGGGGGCAACATCCTGCACAACGGCATCCCCGACATGCGCTGGCGGATAGACATCGACGCCGAGGTGCGCGCCACCAGCGCCACCCTCTCGCAGGTCAATGCCGAACTGCGGTCCCGCATTTCCGATTCCTTCGTCAAGAAGTTCCGCGTCGCGGATCACCTGTTCAACTACCTGGTGGTGGACGTGGCCACCCTGCCCGCGGACTTCCTGGCCGAATGGGACGCCTGGTGCCGCCCGCGCGGCTGGTCCGCCTCCCAGCAGGGCCGCAAGATCTACACGATGCCGATCGCGGTCTGCAAGAGCCGCGCGGTCGCCGAGGTACGCCGCCGCCTGATCGATTCGGGCGAACTGGATCCGGGCGCGCTGACCCTGGCCGCCGGTGACGGCGCACTGGACGCGGAAATGCTGCGATCGGCCGACTCGGCCATCCGCCCCCGCCACGGCGAACTGGAACTGCTGGAGTTCACCCACCCGAACCTGACCGTCACCCACGCCGCCGGCATCCGCGCGGGCGAGGAGATCCTGGACTGGTTCCTGGCGGCCGCGCCCGAGGCCGCCTGAGCGACAGGCGAACTCGGCGTCCGGCGCGGCCGGGCGTGGAACGCCGGGTATCGATCGGCCCTCTCCGAGCGCCTGATCGACATCGCGCCCGTGTTGGACCGGTCATGCGCGGGCCTGCGAGGAGTACCGGCCCGCCGGACTCGATCCGCCGACGCACTCACTCCGCGTCGCGCGTGCGCGCGAACGAGGGAGCACTGCGAGCCGGTCGCCCGGGATCCCGGGCAACCGGGCCGAGTTCGACGGTCGGTCGACGAGTGCGAAGGCGGCGACCGGCGGAAAGTCGCCGCCGCACGTCGAGATTCGACTGTGCCCGCATCACCCGGCGGCCGGTGCGGGTGCCGCGGCGGTGACCACGATCCGCCGGCGGCGGCTCGGCGCCATCAGCGTGGGATGCCGCACGCTCCACGCCGCGCCCGTGCAGATCAGCTCCTTGATCCGCGCGCCCATACGGCCCGTGACCACCTTGGTCTTCGGCTCGTCCTCCGGCGTCACCTCCTGCACGACGGCATCGCGGCGGCCCAGGCTGATGCACTGGCTGCGGTAGCCGATCGGCGCCTCGGGCACCGGGCGCCCGGTCAGTCGCGCGGCGAGCGCGTCCGCGCCCTGCCAGGCCATGGGTGAGGCCGTGGCGCAACCCATCCGGAGCGCCTTGCCGCCGATCGCGATGGCGCGCGCGGCATCCCCGACCGCGTACACGTCCGGGTGCGACACCGAGCGCATGGTGCCGTCGACGACGATCTGCCCGCTCTCGGACACCTCGAGGGTGGTGGCGGCCGCAATGGGGTGTACGGCGAAACCCGCTGTCCAGATGGTCATCTCGGCGGGGAGGTGGCCGCCGGCGCCGGTGGTGACCCCGTCCGCCTGGACCGCGGTGACGGCGACGCCCTCGTGCAGGGTGATGCCGAACCGGTCGAACGCGGTGCGCAGATGCCGCTGGGCCTTCTCGTCCAGCCAGTCGCCGACGCCGCCGCGCGCGACCATGGCGACCGTGAGATCCGGCCGGGCCTCGGCGATTTCGGTGGCGGCCTCGATGGCGGTCAGGCCGCCGCCGACGACCAGCACCCGCGCGCCCGCGCCCAGCTCGGCCAGGCGGTCCCGAACCCGCAGCGCCGCGTGCTTTCCGGCCACGTTGTGGGCGTATTCGGCCACGCCGGGGACGCCGAAGTCGGCGACGGCGCTGCCGAGGGCGTAGACCAGGGTGTCGTAGTCCAGGGTCGCCCCGCCCCGCTCATCGGTGACGGCGACGGTCTTGCGCTGGGCGTCGACCGCGGTGACCCGGGCCCGGCGCACGTGCACGCCGGTGCCCTCGAAGATCGTACGCAGCGGGCGGTTTCGCAGTTCCTGACCGGTGGCGAGCTGGTGCATCCGCACCCGCTCCACGAAGTCGGCGTCGGCGTTGACCAGGGTGATCTCGACGTCGTCGCGATGCAGGCGCTTGGCCAGGCGGCCGGCGGTGATGGCTCCGGCGTATCCGGCGCCCAGGACGACGATGCGGTGCTTCATGGTGAGCTCCTTCGCTGTTGTGCTCACCTCCTGAACCGGACAGCCCCGGGATCCCTGACAAGAATCCGATGTGATCCGGGTCACCAGTTCCCGATGGCGGCCGGGCGGGCCTCGGCGACCGCCCACCGCCGCGCCACGCGGCCGAGTTTGTCCGGGTTGACCTGGATCTGAATGCCGGTCACCTCGGCCCCGTTCGTTTCCAGGGTGATCAGCCCGTACACCCTGCCGCCCGCCTCGACCAGCAGCGCCGGAGCGCCGTTGACCACCACGGCGTAGAAGTACGGGGTGGCCCCGGCGTAGGCGCGTTTGGCGGTCGTGGGCCGGAACAGGTGGCTGATGTAGCGCGCGATGGCGTCCGCCCCGAGCACCGGGGTCCGGCGCGCGGCGACCGCGCTGCCACCGTCCGCGACACTGATCGCGTCCGCGGCGAGCAGCCGCACCAGCGGTTCGGTGTTCCCGCTCAGGGCCGCGGCCAGGAATTCCTCGATGACCCGGCGGGCCGCCGCGGCGTCGACCTCGGTGCGGGCGCGATCGGAGGCCGCGTGCTGTTTGGCGCGGCGATAGAGCTGCTGGCAATGGGATTCGGTCAGGTCGAGCAACTCGGCGATCTCGCGATGCGAATATCCGAACGCCTCGCGCAGCACGTACACCACGCGCTCGTTGGGGGAGAGCCGTTCCATGACCGCGAGCATCGCCAGCGACACCGACTCCCGCTGTTCGGCGGTGTCGGCGGGACCGAGCATGCGGTCCCCGGCCAGCACCGGCTCGGGCAGCCACTGCCCGACATAGGTCTCGCGCCGGGCCCGCGCCGAGGTGAGCTGATTGAGGCAGATGTTCGTGAGCACCTTGGTCAGCCACGCCTCGGGCGTCTCGATCCAGCTCCGATCGGCCGCGTGCCAGCGCAGGTAGGTGTCCTGCACCGCGTCCTCGGCATCACCCGCCGAGCCGAGCAGCCGGTAGGCGATCGCCTCGAGGCGGCCCCGGCTGCTCTCGAACAGATCGGCTTCGGCGGTGCTCAACGACATGACCCCATCGTCGGTCATGTGCCCGGTGCACGGCCACCCACCCCGGCGCGCGCCGGGGCGCTCAGCCCCAGCGCCCGAGCAGGCTCGTGGCCGCGGCGGTCAGCGACCGCTGCAGGAACGGCCCGAAACTGACCCGGGCCACACCCAATTCGGCGAAGTGCGCGCGATCGCCCTTGTCCGGCATGCCGATGGCGTTGACCGGCAGCGGCAGCTCCTCGCACAGCCGGCGCTGCACGTCGGGCTCGTGGAAGCCGACCGGGTACAGCACATCGGCCCCCGCGGCGGCGGCGAGCGTCATCCGCTCGATCGCGGCTGCGAACCGCTCCTCCGGGGTGCCGGTGTCGGGTCGCATGAACACGTCGGTGCGGGCGTTGATGACCAGGTGCACCCCGGCGGATTCGGCGGCCCGGCGCAGTTCGCCCACCAGGTCGGCGTGCTCCTGCGGCGTGCGCAGCCGCCCGCCCTCGCCGTGCACGGTGTCCTCGATGTTGAGCCCGATCGCGCCCGCCTCCAGCAGCCCGTTCACCAGCTCGTCCGCTTTCAGTCCGTACCCGGACTCGATGTCCACCGACACCGGCAGCTCGACCGCGGCGGTGATCTCCCGGATCCGCCCGGTCACGTCGCTGAACGCCATCCCCTCCTGATCCTGCTTGCCCAGCGAATCCGCCAGCGGATGGCTACCGACGGTCAGCCCCCCGAAACCGGCCTCCTGCACCAGCTTCGCCGACCAGGCATCCCACACCGTCGGCAGAATCGCCGGATCCCCCGGCTTGTGAAGTTCGAGAAACGTCGCGGCTTTCTGCTGCAAACTCATACCCCGATCCTGCCCCCGTTCGCCCGGATGCGAAAGGCGGCGCAGCGCAACGCCCGAAACGGGCCCGCGCGCGTGGGTGTGGGGCCGGGGGCTACGGGCGGGTGGCGATGGCGCGGACCCGGTCGACCGCGGTCATGGCGGCGGGGCCGGTCGCGGTCACCTCCAGGCGGTGGCCCGCGCGCACGTCGAGGGTCAACAGGGAGGTGAGGCTGGTGGCGGGGACCGGGCCCGCGCCGGTGGTGGCGTTGCGCAGGCGCACGACGGCGTCCAGGGTCCGCAGGGCGGCAACGAGTTCGGCGGCGGGGCGCGCGTGCAGGCCGTGTGCGCCGGTGACGTCGAAGACCGCGGCGGCCTGCGCCTGAACCGCTGTCCGGTCCATGTCGGCCGCCGCGGTGCAGGCCGCGGCGGTGGTTGCTGGAAGCGTTGCGGTGCCGAGTGTTTCGGTTGTGGCCGAGTGATCGCGCGACACGGCGTCGCCCCGCCCGGCCGTGCCGCCGGTGTCCGTGAGCTGAATGCGCTTGGCGTCCAGGGCCTGATCGGCCGCCGCCGCGACTTCGTCCAGGGACGCACCGCCGCTCGCGGTGGCCAGTGCCGCGACCAAGCCCTCGACCAGCGGTGCGGCGGAGAGGCGCACGCTGATCGTGGGCTCGAGCAGTTCCAGGGCGGTGTCGGCGGACAGCACCGCGCTGCCCAGATCCATCAGCACCAGCACCCCGTCCCCGGAGTCCGCGGCGGCGATGGCCTGGGCGACCGACTCGGCGTCGGTACCCAGCTCGTTCCCGTACGACCCCGCCGCCATCTCGATCCGAATCGACTGCGCGGGCAGCAGTCCGACCGCCAGCTCCACCGCGGCCCGGGCCAGCGCCCGGCTGTGCGAGACCACCACCAGCCCGATCATCGCCCCGCCCCGCGCCGGGCCCACGCCGCCGTACCGATCGCGACGGCGTGCCGCGGCACGCCCGCCCCCGGCCCGCCGGTCATCGCACCGCCCCACGGGCCGCCCGCACCAACAGCACGGCGCTCGTCGCGCCCGGATCCTGGTGTCCCGCACTGCGTTCGCCCAGGTAGGACGCCCGGCCTTTCCGCGCGACCATGGGAATGGTCGCCGCGCAGCCCGATTCGGCCGCTTCCGTCGCGGCGGCGAGAGCTTCGGCCTCGGTCGCGCCTGCCGCGGCCAGTTCGTCCAGCGCGGCGGCGGCGGGCAGCAGCGCGTCGAGCATGGTCTTGTCCCCGGCCGCGGCCTTCCCCCGTGCGATCACTCCCTCGACCCCGGCCCGGAACGCGCGCGCGAACCCGGCCGTGCTCGACTCTGTCGTGCCGGGTGCGACGGCGCCCGTATCGCGCGTTCCCGAGTCGGTGGCGCTCGAATCCGTTGTCCCGCCTTGGACGTCGGTCGAAGCTCCGCCCGCCGCGGCGGCGGCGCGCGGACCGCCCGAGCCGCCGTTGTCGGCGCCCTCGGAATCCGCCGCACCGAGGCGCAGGAAGAAGGTCCCGTACAGCGGCCCGGCCGCTCCGCCCACCGCGCGGATCAGAGTCATGGCCGTATGCCGATAGACCCCCGCGGCCGTGCCGGGGGTGGACTCGTCCAGTTCGGCCACCGCGGCCGCCAATCCGCGCCGCAGATTCGTTCCGTGGTCGGCGTCCCCGATCGCGGCGTCGAGGTCGGTCAGTTCCGCCTCGTGCGCCAGCACCAGGCGGGCGAACTCGTGCACCCAGACCGTCGCGTCGACCGCCATCACATGCCCCAGCGCAGCGCGGGAGTGCGTACGGGATAGTCCCACAGCGCCGTCAGTTCGTCGTCGAGCCTGGTCAGGGTGACCGAGCAGCCCGCCATGTCCAGGGAGGTGATGTACGAACCCACCAGCGAGCGCGCGATCTCGATCCCGTGCCCGCGCAGGATGCGGGACACCTCGTCGAACATCAGATACAGCTCCAGCAGCGGCGTCCCGCCCATCCCGTTGAGCAGGCACAGCACCCGATCACCGCGCCGGAACGGCAGATCCGCCAGCAGCGGTTCCACCAGCAGCCCCGCCACCTCGTGCGCGGGAGCCAGGGGCAGCCGCTGCCGCCCCGGCTCGCCGTGTATCCCGATGCCCAATTCCATGTCGTCCGGGCCCAATTCGAAGGTGGGCCTGCCGACCGCGGGCACCGTGCACGAGGTCAGGGCCACGCCCATGCTGCGTGAATCCGCGCTGACCCGGGTCGCGATCCCGGCCACCTCGGCCAGGGTGCGGCGCTGTTCGGCCGCCGCCCCGGCGATCTTCTCCAGCACCACCGTGGCTCCCACCCCGCGCCGCCCGGCGGTGTAGAGGCTGTCCTGCACCGCCACATCGTCGTTCACCACCACCGCCAGCACCTCGATGCCGGTCTCGGCGGCCGCGAGTTCGGCGGCCATCTCGAAGTTCATGACGTCGCCGGTGTAGTTCTTGACGATGTGCAGCACCCCCGCGCCCCCGTCCACGGCGGCGGTGGCGGCCAGGATCTGATCGGGCACCGGCGAGGTGAAGATCTCCCCGGCGCAGGCGGCGTCGAGCATGCCCGGCCCGACGAAGCCCGCGTGCAGCGGTTCGTGCCCCGACCCGCCGCCGGACACCAGCCCGACCTTGCCCGGCACCGGCGCGTCGGCGCGCGCCACCACCCGCTGCTTCGCGTCGACCCGCAGGTCGGGATGGGCCGCGGCCATGCCGGCGAGCGCCGCGTCGACCACCTCGGCCGGATCGTTGATGAGCTTCTTCACCGACTACTCCCTCCGCGGGGACGGTTCGAATCCACTGCAGCCAGACTCGCACCCGGCCTCGTCCGGGATGGGCGTTTCGGGCTATATCCGGCCGGCGGGCGCGGCGGTCCGCAGTCGGCCCGGGAGCCGCCGGACGCTAGTCCGCCCGCTCGGGCGCCAGATCCTCTTCCAGCGACCGAGCCAGTTCGATATCGGTCACCAGCTGCACCATCAGATCCCGCAGCTCGCAGTCGGGCAGGTGATGCGCGGCGAATTCGAAGGGCTCGGACACGTCCAGCCCCCCGCGCGTGGCCTCCAGGATCACCCACGGAATGCCCACGTCGGCCACCCCCAGCCGATCGCGGACCAGATCGGCGGTGTCGTCGATGAGCCCGGTGCGCCGTGCCACCGCCGCGGTCATCTGATCGTCGAGTTCGGCGCGCCGGCGTTCCAGCGCCCCCAGGTCCGCGTCGAACTCCTGCGTCACCGTGGTGCGCACGCTGCCGTCGTCGAACACCTGGAAGCCCTCGTTGACAGCCGTTGTGCCGAGCGCGATCTCGGATTCGGCCAGGGTGGGCAGGGTGCGGAGGCAGTCGAGCACCGCGTCCAGGGCCACCACCAGCCGATCGCGAATGTCGCGGCGGTGCACCAGCTCTCTCTCGGCCTCCGCGCGCTCGCCCAGCACCTGCTCCACGGCCCGGCCGATCTGGAAGGCCATGGCCGTGGACTCCGGCGCCCACCCGCCCTCGGGCACGTACTCGCCTTCGCCGGGGGTGATGGTGTCGAGGAAGGCGTTCACCGCGTCGAGCAGGTCCTCCAGCTGGGCGCGGGACACGGCGGAGTGCCGGAAGGCACGCAGATACTGTTCGTGCGCTTGTCCGGGATCGACCTCTCCGTCGCTCACGAAACCGATACTGCCATGCGCGAGTGACGGACCGGCGCAATGGCAGCAAACATCTGGCGTGCCCTGTCGAGTGTGGGTGCTCAGTACCCCTGCTGCTGTCCCAGCTGCGCCATGATCGTGCTCTGGATCTGCTGCAGCCCGCCGGGGGTGACCCCGCTCTGCAACTGGCCCTCGATCGAGCGCACCAGATGCGAGTCGTCCATGACCTTCTCGCTCGACTGGATCAGCACGGTGCCCGCGCCGGTGAAGTCGAACTGCCGCTCCTCGCCCGAATTCACGCCGAATCGCGCCGCACCGGCGGCCAGGAAACTCGACACCCAGCGCTGGTCGTAGTGATGACTCGGAGACGGGCAATCCGCCCAGCCGACCAGCGATTCCGGGTCCACCCGCAGGGGCGGCTCGGCGAACATGACCGGTCCGTTGGAGGAGGCGAGGAACTTGCCGGTGCCGATCAGCGTGAGGAAGCCCGGCACGATCGACTGGTTCAGCGACAGCTCCGGTTCGAACGCCAGCAAATTCGCGGCACGAACCGTGAGATTGCCGTTGTCGAGGTCGTAGGAGTTGATGTCGTAGCCGCGGTCACCGATGATCAGCTTGCCGTGGCCCTCGGCCACCACGTAGTCACTGGTGAACAGCGGCGCCGAGAACTGCTGCGACACCATGTGCAGCAGCCCGCCCTGCAGGCCGTGCGTGAGCGCCCGGAACTCCATCTGCCCGTAGTAGGCGATCATGGCGCCCCGCCGCATGAACCACGGCTTGCGCAGGTCGATGCAGTACGCGTAGCTGTTGTTCGGAATATTGTCGCTGTCACCGAGATTCGTCGGGTTCAGGATCTGGCTCATGGCTCTTCAGACCTCACAACTTCTGCTCGGACGCCTGCACGTACACCACGCCCTGACCGACGCAATGCAGCTGCATGGCCTCGCCGGACCCCTTGCCGACCGCGTCGCGCCAGCTCAGCGCCGACTTCAACTCGGTCTGCACATTGCCGTAGGCCGCCACGAACGCCTGCGGATCGACCACCACCGGGTACTGCCCGCCCACGGGCAACTCGATGAAGCCGCCGTGGCCCAGCAGCACCGCGCTGCCCTGACCGGAGATCTGCGTGGTGAACATGCCCGCGCCGGTGAGCACACCGGCCGCCGCGCCGCGGATCGCGCCCATCAGGCCGCCGCCGCGCCCACCGCCGCCGCCCCCGCCGCCGGAACTGGCGACCGACACGATCGAGGTCTGCAGCCCGGCCGAATTGGCCAGCAGCCGTGAGGCTTCCACCCGCAGTACCGCGCCCGGCTGCATGTGCACGACCTGGGTCTCGAGACCCGCGAAACCGTAGTGCACCTCGCCGTTGCCCTGGGCCAGCATGGTGCGCTCGTGCTCACCGGCCATCATGCGACCGGCCATGCCCGCGATTCCGCCCATCCCGCCCATGCCGCTCGCACCGGGCACCTGGTGCGGGGAGAAGGACACATCACCGGTGTAGAAGAGCATCGACCCGGTGCGTGCGACCACGCCCCCGGCCTGGCCCACGTGGACCTTGACGACCTTCGCGTTCACCTGTTCGAACATCGCGCGCCCCTCACCGCTCGGCAGGCTGGATCAACACCAGTCCCTGCCCGTCCCAGCGCAGCGAGAACGCCTCGCCGCTGCCCTGTCCCATGACGCCGCGCCACGAAACATCGGTCACGAACGACTGATTCAGGTTGCCGCGCGCCGCCACGAACGCATCCGGATCCACCACCAGCGGGTACTGCGGCGACACCTCCAGATGGATGAGCGGCCCGCCCGCCGACAGCAGCGCCACCTGCCCGACCCCGCTCACCTTGGTGGTGAACAGGCCCGCGCCGGTCGACGCGCCGCGCAGTCCCGCGAACGACACGTCGGTGCGCAGGTTCCCGGCGAATGCCAGCAACTGCTGCGACTCCACCTGCAGGGTCTCGTTGTTGAGATCCACCACGGTGACGTGCTGACCGTTGACCGCGAAGAAGACCCGGCCGTTGCCGGTGCATTCCATGAGCGAGAGTTGCTCGCCGGTCGCGCGGCGCTTCATGCCGGCCAGAATGCCGTCGCCGCCGCCGAACCCGGCGCTCTTGAACTGGACGTTGCCTTCATAGGCGACCATGGACCCCGAAATCGCCCGGATGCTCGTCCCGGCGAGATGGGCCTCGATCACCTTTTTTGACTTCTCGAAAAGCTGTGCCATCCATGCCCCGTACTCGAACTGTGCGGTAACCCTAACCGATCATGTCGGCGGCTGGGGTGCCCGATTTCTCGTAGAGTGGCAGCGACAGCACCGGCAAGCGAAGGGTCGATCTTGTCTGCAGCTTTGGTGAAGGGCCAGAACGGCCCTTTGAATACGAACGACGTGGTGATCAGCGTACAGATCGCCGCACCCGCGGACCTATCCGCACTGCTGGTCACCGAAAGCGGGAAGGTCCGCACGGACGCCGATTTCGTCTTCTTCAATCAGCCCAGCGGCCCCGGGGTGAACCTGCAGCCCGGCCCCGGCGGGCAGCCCGCCGCCCTGATGATCTCGCTGGCCGCGGTGCCCGCGGACATCGCCCAGATCCGCGCGGTCATCACCCTGGACGATCCGGGCAACAACTTCGGCCGCATCACCGCCCCGGTCGCCGTGGTCTCGGACAGCGCGGGCAACACCCTGTTCGAGTACCGGGTCGAGGGCCTGAACACCGAATCCATCGTCATCGCGCTCGAGGTGTACCGCCGCCAGGGCGCGTGGAAGGTGCGCGCGGTCGGACAGGGCTACGCCGGCGGATTCGCCGCGCTGGTCACCGATCACGGCGTCCAGGTGAACGCGCCGCAGCAGCCCGCGGCCCCGGCGCAACCCGAGCAGTACGCCCCGTCCGGTGGATATCCGCCGCCGGCCGACCAGTACGGGCAGTCCGGCGGGTACCCGCCGCCCGCGGATCAGTACGGGCAGTCCGGTGGATATCCGCCGCCCGCAGACCAATTCGCGCCGACCGGCGGCTACCCGCCCCCGGGCGGCGGCGCGCCCGGCTACCCGCCGCCGGGCGGGGGCTACGCGCCGCCGCCGCCGCCGGCTCCGGCGCAGGCGCCCTCGATGTCCAAGGACCTGCCGCGCGATCACGCGGTCAGCCTGGTCAAGGGCCAGAGCGTCAATCTCCGCAAGGAGGGCGGCGCGGCGCTGACCTACGTGAAGATGGGCCTGGGCTGGGATCCGGTCAAGCGCGGCGGCATCTTCGGAAACCGGGCCGTGGACATCGATCTGGACGCGTCGGTGGTGATGTTCGCCGACACCGCTCCGGTCGACGTCGTCTACTACGGCAGCCTCGCCTCCAAGGACGGCTCGATCCGCCACCAGGGCGACAACCTCACCGGCGAGGGCGCGGGCGACGACGAGGTCATCCTGGTCGACCTCACCCGCATCCCCACCCACGTCACCTCGCTGCTGTTCGTGGTCACCTCCTACAAGGGCCACACCTTCGAACAGGTGGCGAACGCGTTCTGCCGCTTGATCGACGGCGGCAACAACGCCGAACTGGCGCGCTACACCCTGGCCGGCGGCATGCCGTTCACCGCCATGGTCATGGCCAAGGTGTACCGCAACGGCAACGGCGCGGACTGGAAGATGGAAGCCCTCGGCGAGGGCTTCCAGGCCAAGCATCCGGGCGAGGCGGTGCCGCAGCTGGCGCGTTTCCTGGGCTGAGCTCTCCTCGGCCCGCCGAACAGCGAAAGACCCCGTGCCTCGAAAGAAGCACGGGGTCTTTGCTATTCACGATTCGGCGGGCCACAACGGCGGGTGTCGGTACCCGTGTCCCGCGCTACCGGGCGCTAGGTGGCCGGCGCGGCGGCCCGCGGCCGCAGCAGCGCGGGCAGCGGGGAGCGGACGGGATCGGGTACGTGGTTCAGCACCCCGCCGATCGGATCGTCCATCCCGTCCCGGCGCACCGGATCCTCCTCGGGGTGATAGATCTGGCGAATCACCAGGGCGCACAGGATGACCACGGCGATGTCGCGGATCGCGACCGTGCCGGTGAACCACTGCTCGGGCAGACCCTTCTTGTCGGTGCCCAGGTAGTAGTACATGCGCGGCGCCCAGACCAGGGCGTCGATCGTCATCCAGGCCAGCAGCACCCGGCGCTGCGGCAGCGCCAGCACGGCGAGCGGGATCAGCCACAGCGAATACTGCGGGCTCCACACCTTGTTGGTGAGCAGGAACGCCGCCACCACCAGAAAGGCCAACTGCGCCAGGCGCGGTCGCCGCGCGGCGGTCAGGCCGATCCAGCCGATGCCCGCGCAGACCGCCAGGAACAGCAGCAGCGACACCGCGTTCAGCACCGACGGCGTCTCGCGCGCGCCGAGCACGCCGTCGAAACCCGTCCAGCCGGTGAAGGAGCTGATCACGTTGTAGATCGAATCCGGATCCGCGTGCCGTTCGGTGTTGAGCCGGAAGAACTCCCACCAACCCCGGGGATACAGCACGGCGATGGGCGCGTTCACGGTCAGCCAGGTGATCGCGGCGGCCGCGATCGCGGCACCGGCCGCGCGCAGCGATCGCAGCCCGCCCCACAGCGGATCGTCGTCGTCGCCGAAGCGCGCGGTGCGCAGGCACAGCACCAGGATCGGGCCGAGCAGCAGCAGCGGATACAGCTTGGCGGCGCCGCCCAACCCCAGCAGCACGCCCGCCAGCACCGGCCGCCGCCGCGACCAGGCCAGCAGCCCGCCCGCCGCGAAAGCCGTTGCCAGGGTGTCGAAATTGGTGAACGCGTGCACCAGCACCAGCGGGGAGAGCGCCATCAGCGCCACATCCCAGATCCGCCGGCCCGCCAGCAGCGCCGAGGCCCAGATGGTCACCAGCCACGCGATGGCCAGGCCGAAAGCGACCACGTTGAAGTAGATGACCACCTCGAGCGCACCCGGCAGCGCGGACTGCTTCCACGCCTTCGCGATGCCCATGGCGGTGTACTGGTACAGGCCCGACACCACCGGGTACTCCATGTACCGGGCCTGCGGCATACCGTCGCCGCCGAAGTCCATCCACTGCTTCTTGTACGGGAACGCGCCCTGATCCAGGCGTTCGGCGCCGTACAGCGGCACCGTGTCCGAGTAGCACATGGCCACGTACTGGCGGCCGTCGTTCCAGTCCAGCCCCAGCACGCCGTTCTCGTCGGGCGCCTGCTGAATACAGGCCGCCTTCCCGAACCAGCTCAGCGCCAGGAAGACCAGGGTGAACGCGAACAGCACCCGCATGGGCGTCCAGAACCGCACCCGCCCGATCACCGCGTGATCGCCGACCGGCCCGCCGATCAGATCGCACAGCTGCGCGGTGAGGGTGTCGGTGCGACTGGGCTTGTCGCGATCGTCCACCGAGCGCAGGTCCACCGCGAGCGGGGCGGGCGACTCGTAGAGCACCGCGCCCGGCTCGGCCGCCGCGCCGGGGTGCACGGCGCCCGCGGTGTCGTCGCCGTGCCCGCTCCCCGTCGCACCCGAATCGCCGTCCCGGTCGTATTCGGGTGCGCGACCGGCCGACTCGCTGTCCGCGTCCCGCCGGCGCCCCACTCCCTGCTCGATCACGACCCGAGGCTACCGACTCCTGGTCGGTGCGCCGCCGTTGCCGTTGCCGTTGCCGCCGTTCCCGTTTCCATTTCCGTTGCCGTTCCCGCCCGCGCCGGGCGTGGTGGTCAGCGGCGAACCGTCGGACGGCGCGACCGGCTGCCCGGGCAGCGGACCCTCACCGGAGTTCTCCGACGTGGTCGACGGCACCGCCCGCTGCTGGTTCTGCGGATTGGGCGCCAGACCCGGGACCGGAATGGTGATGCCCGGCAGGATCTCGACCTGGCTCTGGGTGATGACGGGCGGCAGGATCGGGGAATCCTCGGTCGAGGGCGCGGTGTACGGCGCGGACCAGGACGGCACGCCGGCCTGGCCGCCGATGGCCGCGGGCTTGGGGAACGACTCGTTCTGCGTGCCCTTGAGCGCGCCGTCCATCGTCTTCTTCCAGATGTCCGACGGCAGACCGGAACCGTAGACCGGGCCGCCGTTGGCGTTGACCAGCTTGTCGCCCTGTTCGGTACCCACCCATACCGCGGTGGCCAGCGACGGGGTGTAGCCGACCATCCAGGCGTCGCGGTTCGCGCCGGTGTCGCCGAGCTGGTGGGTGCCGGTCTTGGCCGCGGAGTCCCGGTTGCCCGAGAGGTTGTGGTTGCGCGACCAGGCCGCGATGGGCTTCATGGCGGCGGTGACGTTGTCCGCGACCGCGGCCGAGACCCGCTGCTCGCCCGCGGTTTCGCCGCGATCGAGCAGGACGGTGCCGTCCGAGGTGGTGACCTTCTGCACGAAATGCGGTGCGCGGTAGACGCCCGAGGCCGCCAGGGTGGCGTACGCGGAGGCCATGTCCAGCGGCCGCACCTGGTACTGGCCGAGCACGACGCCGTTGTTGGGGCCGTTGCCGTCCGGTTCGGTCAGCGTCTTGCCAACGCCCGGAATCGATTCCGGGATGCCGAGCTTGTGCGCCATGTCGGCGATCTTCTGCGGGCCGTCGCCGGGCATGTCCAGCATCATGCGGTAGAAGCTGGTGTTCAGCGAGCGCTTGAGGGCCTCGGCGATGGTGCACATGCCGCACTGCTCGCCCTCGACGTTCGTGATCTTGATGCCGTTGACGGTGACCGCCGAGGAGTCGTACAGCGTGGACAGCGGCTTGCCCATCTCCAGGTTCTCGGCCAGGCCGAACACCTTGAAGGACGAACCCGCGGGCAGCCCGGCGTTGGCGAAGTCGAAGCCCTGACCGTCGGTGCCGCCGTAGTAGGCCGCCACCGCGCCGGTCTTGGGATCGACCGAGACCACCGCGGTGCGCAGGTTCTCGGGCTCACCGTCCATGACGTTGGTGACCGCGTCGATCGCGGCCTGCTGCGCCTGCGGATTCAGCGTGGTGGTGATCGAGAGGCCCTCGGTGTTCAGCTCGCGCTGGGTGATGCCCGCGGCCTCGAGCTCGGTGAGCACCTGGGTCTTGATCAGGCCCTCCGGACCCGAGTCCAGATCCTCGTTCTGCGCGGACTGGGCGGCCGGAACCACATCCGGGAACACCATTCCCGCGCGTTCGGCGGCCGCGAGGTTGCCACCGCTCACCATGCCGTCCAGGACGTAGTTCCAGCGCTGTTCGGCGCCCTTGCGGTTCTTCTCCGGGTCCAGGTTGGACGGCTGCTGGATGACCGCCGCCAGCACCGCGCCCTCGGACACGGTCAGTTCGGTGACCGGCTTGCCGTAGTACGCCTTGGCCGCGGCGTCGATGCCGTACGCGCCGCGACCGAAGTAGATGGTGTTCAGGTACGCGGTGAGGATGTCGTCCTTGGACCATTGCCGCGCCATCTTGGCCGAGATCACCAGCTCGCGCAGCTTACGGGTCAGCGAGCGCTCGTTGCCGACCATCGCGTTCTTCACGTACTGCTGGGTGATGGTGGAACCACCACCGGCGCTTTCCTTACCGGTCAGGTTGTCCCAGAACGCGCGGCCGAAGCCCTTCATCGAGAAGCCGGGGTTGGTGTAGAAGTCCCGGTCCTCGGCCGCGATCACCGAGTTGCGCACGTGCGGCGGAATCTGGTCGATGCTCACGTCGGTGCGGTTGCCCTCGGGGGGAACCACTTTCGACAGCACCGAGGTGCCGTCGGACATGTAGATGGTGGCCACCTGGTTGGTCTTGAGGTCGCCCGGGCGCGGCACGTTCACCCCGGAGTACGCCACCAGGAAGGCGGTGCTGGGCACCAGGATGGCAACGGCCATCAGGATGTAGCAGACGCGGCGAACCGTGCGCCACGTCGACTTCTGCTTGGGGCGGCGGCCTTTTCCGCCCGCACCGCCCGAACCCTCGCCACCGGGACGCCGCGGCGGTGGTCCGCCCGGGGTGTCACCGGCCGGTCGGCGGCTCGCCGGAATCGCGCCGGACGGCGGCCGGGTGCGGTCGTCGGCCGGGCGCGGGCGGGTGGCGGTGCCGCCACCGGCCGCACCGGCGCCCACGCC